>CAZPXE010000213.1:0-6019 GCA_964590545.1 uncultured Rhodobacterales bacterium
GCGCATTACCTGATGGGGCACGATCCGCTGTTGCTGTCGTTCATCGTGGTGATTATCGGCGGGCTTGGCTCGATCCGGGGCACGCTGGTCGCAGCGCTGCTGATTGGGCTGTCGGACGGGATCATCTCGGTCTTCTTCACACCGACGCTGGCGAAAATCCTCGCGACTCTGCTGGTCGCGCTGGTGCTGGTGTTCCGCCCGCAAGGGCTGTTTGGGACGAAGGCGGCGTGAGAATGTTTGCTTCGCCTGTTCAGCAAAAAACTCGCCCCGGGCTTGACCCGGGGCCGCGGGGGCAAAACTCGCGTCGCTTCAATCGGGGTCCCGGGTCAGGCCCGGGACGGGTAGGGCCATGACACCCACCGCCAAATCCCTCGCGCTGCACCTCGCACTGATCGCCGCGCTCTTTGCGCTGTGCTTCACGCTGCCAGCCTATCACCAAGGCAACCTGGCGCGGATCATGGTGCTGGCGACCTATGCGATCGGCTACAACGTGCTGTTCGGCTATACGGGCCTGCTGTCGCTTGGCCACGCGATGTTCTTCGCCGCAGGCCTCTACGGGCTCGGCCTGCCGATGCAGCACATGGGCTTCGGCCCGGTCCCCGCCTTCCTCATGGGCATCGCCTGCGCGGCTGCGCTCTCGACTATCGTGGCGCTGCTGGCCCTGCGGACCATCGGTGTTGCCTTCATGATCGTTACGCTCATGTTCGCCCAAGCCGGGTTCTTGACCGTCCTTTATTTCGGGGAATACACGCGCGGCGATGAAGGTTTTGTCATCCAACAAGCCGCGCGCCAGATCGCAGGTTTCGACCTGACCAATCCAGTGACGCGCTACCTCGCGGCATGGCTTCTGTTTTCGGCGGCGCTGTTGATCACCCTGCGCCTGATGCACCGCCCATTCGGGCGTGTTCTAATCGCCATCCGCGAGAATGAGGAACGCACGCGGATGCTCGGCTATGACACCTACAAGCACAAACTGCTGGCCGTCATCATCTCCGGCACGATTTCCGGCGCGGCGGGGGCGGGGTATGGGTTGCTGTTCGGCTATGTGGGCGCGACGTTTGCCTCTGTGCAATACTCCATCTTCCCGCTGCTCTGGGTGCTCTTGGGCGGCGCGGGTACGATCCTTGGGCCGTTTGTCGGAACGCTGTTCATGTTCTACCTGATCGACCTGACCTCTGGCCTGACCAGCGCCTATATGCTGATCGCAGGCGCGGTTCTGGTGCTGCTGACCCTCTTCGCCCGCGCCGGGATCATGGGCGAGATCCGCAAGCGGTTCGCGCGGTGGTTGCCATGAGCCTGCTGCGCACGGAAGGGCTAACCAAGCAATTCGCCGGGCTGACGGCGCTGGATGACGTGTCGCTGCAAGTCACCAAGGGCGAGGTCCACGCGCTGATTGGGCCGAACGGGGCGGGGAAATCCACCTGCGTGGGGCTGATCTCGGGCCGTATCCCGGCGACCTCCGGCACTGTTTGGTTCGACGGGACTGACGTCTCGGCACTGCCCGCCCATACGCGAATCCAACGCGGCATGGCCTATACGTTCCAGATCACGGCTATCTTCGCGAACCTGCCACTTTACGACAACGTGGCGTTGGCGCTTGGTAATTGGGACCGGGGCGCTGTGCAGGGGGCGTTGGATCATGTGGGGCTGACGGACCGGATGGACCAGATCGCGGGCGACCTCTCCTATGGCCACCAACGGCTGCTGGAGATCGCGATGGGCGTCGCCCAATCCCCGCGCCTGCTGATCCTCGATGAGCCGACGCAGGGCCTCGCGGAAAGCGAGATTGCGGAGTTCAACGCGCTGATCAACGCGCTGCGGGCCGAGACGACGATCCTGCTGATCGAGCACAATATGGACGTGGTCATGGGCCTCGCCGACCAGATCACTGTGCTCGACATGGGCCGCGTGCTGGCGAGCGGAACGCCCGCCGACATCCGCGCCAACGCGAAAGTGCAGGAAGCCTATCTGGGGAGCGTCCATGCTGAGGCTTGATGGGATCGAAACCGGCTACGGCCCGGTGCAGGTGCTCTATGGGCTGAGTTTTGAGGCCAAGCCGGGCGAGGTGCTCTGTTTGCTGGGCCGGAATGGCGCGGGCAAAACCACAACGATGAAGGCGATCATGGGGCTGCTGCCGCTGAGTGCCGGGAGTGTGGAGTTGGATGGCGAAACCGTTTCGACCCTGCCCGCCCATCAGGTGCCGAAGCGCGGCATCGGCTATATCCCCCAAGGGCGGCGGCTGTTTTCCGAGATGACCGTGGCCGAAAATATCGAAGTCGGCCTGATGGTGCGCGGCAAAGGGGCCGAGACGCGTGAGAAGGTGCTAAACATGTTCCCCCGCCTGCGCGAACGGCTGGGGCAGCGGGCCGAGACCCTGTCAGGCGGAGAGCAACAAATGCTCGCCACCGCCCGCGCGCTGTGTCTTGAGCCGAAAGTGCTGTTGCTGGATGAGCCGACCGAAGGGTTGCAACCGTCCATGGTCGGCCTGATCCGCGAAACGATTGAAACCCTGCGTGATGCAGGCGTCGCCGTCGTGCTGGTGGAGCAACGAATCGACGCCGTGCTGGCGCTGGCGGACCGCGTGGCCTTTGTCGAGAATGGGCATGGGCGGGAAGTGGTGGATGTGGATGTGCTGAAAGCCGATCAGTCGCTGTTTCAGAAATACGTGGGGGTTTGAGCGGAGGGTTTTGGTCCAACTTACCCAAGTTAGACCGATGTGAGCCGTGGCCGGGGTCCTGAACTCTAGTCCGTTCAAGACGCCGTAGGGCGGGGTTCACCCCGCCGCGCCATCACACCAGCTTCGCCAGTATCCGCTCCAACATCGCGGCTTCCTCTTGCGACAAAGGCTCCAACGTCTCGCGCCGCGCTTCAAGCGCCTGCGCCAAGGCAGTCTCGTACAGCGCCCGCCCGTCCTCGGTCAGCATCACGTTCCGAAGCCGCCCGTCGCTTGGATCGGCGCGCGAGACGACTAGGCCCTTGGCCCCAAGTCGCTCCACCACGCCTTTAATTGTGGCCGAATCCATCGCTGTCATGCGCCCCAACTTGTTCTGCGACAGCGCTCCGCATTCGGCCAAACGCGCGATCGCGGCGAATTGGGTCGGCGTCAGCCCCTCCACATGCCGGGCAAAAATTGCAACGTGGCGCTGATTTGCGCGGCGCAGGTTGTATCCGACCTGATCGGTAAGTTGATAGTCTTGGGCCATACACCGTTTATTGACAGCTTCCCGCGCCTGTCGCAACATACTGCTTGTATACGAGCAATCAGATGAGCCGAACATGCCCTCCGCGACCATCAACACCCGATACGACCGCCCGGACCGTCTGGAAGACGCGCTGGTTGTGCGGGCCGAGACTGGCGCGCGTGTCATTGCGGGGTGTACAGATGTGCTTCCGGCAACCGAGGCTAAAGTCGTGCCGGGGCATGTTCTGGACATTACGCGTATCCCGGATTTGCGTGGCATTACCCAGCTCGCAACAGGTCTACGCATCGGTGCGACAACGACTTGGACCGATATCGTCAAAGCAAAGCTGCCGCCTGCCTGCGCCGCACTGCAACTTGCGGCGCGCGAAGTTGGCGCGATGCAAATCCAGAACCGAGGCACGATTGCCGGGAACTTGTGCAACGCCTCACCGGCGGCGGATGGCGTGCCGCCACTGCTCGTGCTGGATGCAGATATCGAACTCTCCTCGGTTGCGGGCCCCCGCCGAATGCCGTTGGCAGAGTTCATTTCGGGTCCGCGCCAAACCGCTTTGCGTGACGACGAAATACTGACGGCCATTCATATCCCGGGCACAGCGCTGCACGGGCAAGGGCATTTCCTGAAACTTGGCGCACGGGCCTATCTGGTGATCTCCATTGCGATGGTTGCTGCGCGGATCGAACTGACCGAAGGACGCATCGCGTCCGCTGCGTTGGCGGTGGGCTCTTGCGGGCCGGTCGCAACACGGCTTAGCGCAGTCGAACAGGCATTGATCGGTGCTGCGCCAAAGGAGGCCGCAGCTCACATCACCGATACGGGTGTTGCCGCCAGCCTTGCACCCATTGACGACGTGCGCGCCGATGCCGGCTATCGCAGCGGCAGCGCCGCCGAGTTGGTCCGCCGTTGCGTTGCGTGCGCAGCGGCACAAACAGAGGAACCGGTATGAACATCTCGCTCCGCCCCGTGACCCTGAAGATTGCCGGGCAAACCCGTTCTGTGTCATCCGCTCCGGGCCGCCGCTTGTCGGAGGTGTTGCGCGAAGAGTTCGACCTCCGCTCGGTCAAGGTCGGCTGCGATGCCGGAGATTGCGGCGCCTGCACAGTGCTGATCGATGGCGCACAGCAATGTGCCTGCCTGACCCCCGTGGCGCAGGTGGACGGTGCCGAGATCGAAACGCTGGAAACGCTTGATCCAGACCTGTCGCAACGATTGCAAGACAGCTTCCTTGCCCATGGCGCGGCGCAATGCGGTATCTGCACACCGGGGGTCATGATGGCCGCAGTAGAGTTGCTGCGCGAGACCCCGGAGCCCTCGCAGATGCAGGTAGAAGAAGCGCTTGGCGGTGTGCTCTGCCGCTGCACGGGCTATGCCAAGATCATTGAAGCTGTGCGCCGCGCAAACACGATCACCGCACTGCCCGACATGCCAGCGCCCGGTGCTGCGGTCGGTGCTGGCGTTACGCGGCTGGATGGGCGGCGCAAGGTCGATGGGTCTGAGCAGTTCGGAGCGGACAGCCCCGCCTGTGAAGCGCTCTTGGTTCGGGCGATCCGGTCCCCCCATTTCGCAGCGACTTTCAAGATAGGTGATCTGGCCGAATGGCTGACCGCGCATCCCGGCGTCGACACCGTACTGACCGCCGAAGATATCCAAGGATCCAATTGTTTCGGTGTCATCCCACCGCTTGCCGACCAACCCGCGCTGGCCAAAGACGCAACGCGTTTTCTCGGTGAAGCTGCCGCGTTGGTCGTTGGGGCGGCGGACGAGGTCGAGGCGCTTGACTTGAAGACGTTCCCGATCACTTGGGTTGAGCAACGTTCGACCATCACGCAAGCCGAAGCCATGGCTGCCGGTGCACCTTGGGTCCACGCCGCGCGCGAAGCGAACACCTTGATCCGTGGCAAAGTCGTCTGCGGCGATGCGGACGCGGCGCTCACCGAGGCCGCGTATGTGGTCTCGGGCCAGTTCGAAACGTCTTACGTCGAACACGCCTATATCGAACCCGAAGCGGGCCGCGCGTGGCTTGAGGGCGACACGCTTTGCATCGCGGCCTGCACCCAAGCGCCGGTGATGGACCAAGAGGACACGGCCAAAGTGCTCGGCCTGCCGGTTGAGCGGGTGCGGATCGTCCCGGCGGCGGCGGGGGGCGGGTTTGGAGCGAAGCTGGACCTGTCTGTGCAGCCGCTGATTGGCCTCGCCACACTGGCGACGGGCAAACCCTGCCGCATGGTCTGGACCCGCAACGAGTCGATGCGCGCCAGCACCAAACGCCACCCGGGCACGATGGAGGCGCAGATTGGCTGTGACGCCGGGGGGCGCATCACTGGCATGTCCTTCCACGGCGATTTCAACACCGGCGCATATGCAAGCTGGGGACCAACCGTCGCGACGCGCGTTCCCGTCCATGCCTCCGGCCCCTACCGCACGCCCAATTACCGCGCCACCAGCCGCGCCGTGCATACGAACGGGCCAAGCTCCGGCGCGTTTCGGGGGTTCGGTGTGCCGCAAGCGGCGATCACGCAAGAGCTACTCTACGACAAACTGGCCGATGCCGCCGGGATCGACCGGCTGGAGTTCCGGCGCCGCAACGCATTGCAGGACGGGGACACCACCCCTTGCGGGCAAACCGTCTTTGGTGTGGGCATTGCGGAGTGTCTGGACGCGCTGCAAAACCCGTGGGCCGAAGCACTCGGCGACGCTGCGGCGTTCAACGCGCAGAACGCGCAGATCAAACGCGGCGTCGGTATCGCAAGCTGTTGGTATGGCTGCGGAAATACCTCGTTGCCGAACCCCTCGACCATCCGTTTCGGCATCACGGCGAC
>CAZPXE010000214.1:0-5985 GCA_964590545.1 uncultured Rhodobacterales bacterium
TGCGCAGCAGGGCTTCATGGGCCACATCCACGATACGCACCCCGTCCTCTTGCCGCAGGATCAGCAGCCGGTCATCGGCGAGCCGTTCGATCAAAGGATGGGCGCGGGCGGGCAGGGCGTCCCAGCGGGCAGGCTGGCGCACATACTCGCCCTGATCATTGATCCGCACCAGATCGGGCACGAACGCATCGCGCAGGGCGATCAGATCCTCTGGTGCCGGGTTCATATCATCCAACACCTTGTCCGCCGCGCGCCGCACCGCGTTTTCCAGCGGCGACAGGCCCAGCGTCGCATCGCCAAGGGACAGGTACTCTTCGTGGCTCAGATAATTGTCGTCCGACGCGGTGTCATACAGCTTGCGCAGCGCGAAGGCGAGCAGCGGCAATGCATCTTCCGTCTCCGCATCGCGCGCAGCTTGTTGGACAAAGGCATCCTCAACCCCCAGCCCCACCACACGCGCCGGACCTTCGATGATCTGCGGGATGCGCACCAGCGGCATTGGCGCAAGGGAAAACTCCTCGAACCGGGCCGTCAAACCTTCCGCCGATTGCAGCCCGCCAAGGAAATCCGAGCGCATCGCAAACAGCGACAGGAACGGCAATCCGCCCCCCAGCGCAACGCTGAGCGCATTGTTGAACAGGCGTGCCTGGTCGCGGTCCGAAGCGCCGAAAAGCTCTTCGGCCTGATCGACCGGGATCAGGATTTTCGCCTCATTCGCTTCCGCCTTGATCCGCAGATCGGCGGCGATGTCGGCCAATTCCGCCTCGGCATCCGTCTCCAGCCGCGCCCGTATCTCGCGCCAGTCCTCGCCGCGCCCGATGGCAATGGCAAGGGTGCGGGCGAACTGATCAAAGGGCCGACGTTCAGGGCGCAGTGTCGGCAGCACAATCCAGCTTTTGCCCGACCGTTTCAGCCGCGGGATCACGCCCGCGCGCATCAGCGAGGATTTGCCCGAGCCGGATGCGCCCAGCAACGCAATCAGCTTCGCGCCCCCTTGCGCTGCGCGCGCGTTGAGCCGCTCAATCAGCCGCCGAATATCATCATCGCGGCCAAAATAGATCGCGGCATCCTCCTCCTGAAACGCCAGCAGGCCGGGGAAAGGCGCGCGGGTGCGGTCCCAGTCAAACCCGCCTTGCGCATCCAGCGCGATGCGGGTGAGTTCCGTATTCAACTGCGCAAGCCCGCCTTCGCTGTCCTTGGTCAGGTCCAGCGCCTGAATATCGGACGAAATCAATTGATCGCCCGATGGGTCAATAATCACCGGAAAGATCGGCTTTCCAAGCGCGCGGGCCTGCGTGAACTCGGCAAAGCACCATTTGCTGTCCAGCCAGTTCGGGGTCTGAATGATGATCATCGCCTCGGATTGATCAATCTCGCGATACAGCACCTGCTCCCAATCCGAGCCGGGCGGGATACCGGAATGCTTGTCAAAATCGAGGAAAGGAGTCTCAAACCCCTGTTCTGCCAGCCAATCCTTGATCCGCTGCGAAGCCGCACTGTCGCGGCTGGAATGAGAAATGAAAACGCGCGCCATAAAATGCTCCCTCTATGGACCAGACGATGGCGCAATTTGAGGTTGTGGGGCAAGGGGCAAGTTGTAGTGGCTGATTTAGCTTGGCGGATTTGCGGCGCGCGTTCGCTGCGTCAGCGTGTGCAAGGTTATCGATCCAACAACCCAAACGGCCAGAAATCCAATGGAAAGGGGCAGCAGGAACAAAGCGGCGGCGCCGTCGGCTTGGGGCAGCAGCGCCGCCGCATAGACAGTCAGCGCCGCGCCGCCAGTGATGCAAAGGGCGATCAGCCAAGGCAAGGGGCGCTGCGCGTCGGGTGTGCGATACTCCAAGCTGATCACGTCAAGATACAGCCACGTAAGCGCCGCATATCCAAGCGGGGCGAGAATACCCCAAGGAAAGCCCTCGCTTCGATCAGCGCCCGTTATCATCAGCAGCAGAAGCGCCGAAAGCAGCAAGGCAAGTATCGCCAGCGCAAAAATGCTCCAGAACGCGAGGGCGAGCAGTGGTTTATGCAGGGGCTCTGGTTCGGTCTCCATAGCAGTGTCTACCGTGCCGCGCAGCCGTCGTTAAGCCTGCGGCGCGCGCGGAAGCGTCAGCGTTGCAATCAGGCCCGGATCGGCAGAGGACAGCTCCAGTGTTCCGCCATGCGCCTCGGCCACCGCCTGCACGATGGACAGGCCCAGACCGGTTGACGCGCCTTCTGACAATTGCACGAAGCGTTGCAGCGCGCGGGGGTGATCCTTTGCTGCGATGCCGATGCCGTTGTCGCGAACCGAAAAGCTAATCTGGTTCGGGCCTGAGTGCGCGGACACGGTCATTTCTGTCAGCGCATCGCCCCCGTGGCTTGCGGCGTTATCGAGCAGGTTCACAAGCGCCTCACGCAGCATCGTTTCATCCGCTGTGACCCAAAGCGGGCCTGCCGCAACGTGCATCTTGATGCAAGGTTGCCGCGTGCCCGGGATGCGATAGGCGTCAACCCAGCGGGGCAGGGCATCGCTGAGGTCTAGGCGCTTTTGGTTGCTTCGGTCCGTCAGGTTTTCCGCCCGGTCAAGCAGCAGCAGCTTCTGGCTTAAATCCGCCGTGTCACGGGCGGCGTCCAGCAAATCCTTGGCACGGGATTTGGTCACGTCGGCACTGGGCGCGGCGATGACAGCTTCGGCAAGCGCCAGCACCCCGGCGATTGGATTGCGCAATTGATGCGCCGCGTTGCCGATGAATTCCGACTGCGCCGTCATCGCGCCCGACACTTGACCAAAGAGCCGGTTCAGTGTCGCTGTCACGCCCGCCACCTCGCGCGGCACGGCGCGGCGGATTGGCGACAGATCGGACGAGGAGCGTTTGGCGATCGCGGTCTCCAGATCCAGTAGGGGACGCAGGCCCAACCGCACCCCGAACCAAACGATCAATGCCACCGTGCCGATCAGTGCCAGAATTGTTGCCAGCGTGCGCAGCATCAGATCACGCACAAATGCCGTGCGCAGGGCGCTGTCTTGCCAGACGGTTGTCGTGAACACCCCTGCGATCCCGTCAATCTCTGCCCGTGTTGGTAGACGCACACCATGAACGGCCTGACCTAGATAAATCGCTTCGAAATAAGTGGGTTGCGCGGGCTCTGATGCGGAGCGGGGAATGCCCACCGGCGGCGTCGCATATCCCGCCACGATCACCCCATCGGGCGCGTACATATGGTAAAACACACGCCCGCCAGAGGTGCTGGCCAGAATGTCCCGCGTTCCGGGCGAGAGCGCATCCCCTTGCGAGACGGTGATGTCATTGGCGACCGCAAGCGCAGCCGACAGAAGCGAGCGGTCAAACACCTCCGCCGCCGTCTGCCGCGCGGCGCTGAGTTGCCACAGGCCCACCACGCAGGAAAAGATCATCAGCGGCAGCAGGATAATCACCGTCAGCCGCAACCGCAGCGAGACGCTGGTGCGGATCAAATCGGGCATGTCAGCAGATAACCAATGCCGCGCTGCACCTGAATGCGCAGCCCGTAGCGGTGCAATCGTTTGCGCAGGCGCGAGACATACACCTCGATCACCTGTGGGTCCGTTTCACTGCCCGCGCCATACATCCGGTCCAGCAGCGCCGATTTGCTTACCGCCCCGCCGCTTGCTTCGGCCAGCGTGGCCAGCAACGCAAGCTCGCGGCGCGGCACCTCGATCACGTCACTCCCGTCGTATAGTTGCAGCGGCTCCAGCCCCAAAGTCAGCGGTCCCAGTGCAATATCCCTGCGCGGCGCGGTTGCTTTGCGGCGGGCGAGGGCGCGGATACGCGCCATCAACTCGTCCATTTCAAACGGTTTGACCAGATAGTCATCCGCCCCAGCGTCAAGCCCTGCAACACGGTCCTGCGTTCTGGCGCGGGCGGTCAAAAGGATCACCGGACGCGGGTCACCGCGCCGCCGTATGTCGCGCAGGATCTCAAGGCCGGATTGCCCCGGTAGATTGATATCCAAGATGACCAGATCGCTGATTTCTTGCCGCAGGAAATCCGCCGCCTGCACGCCATCAGACAGGGCATCCACAGAATGCCCTTCGTCTTCAAGGCGATAGGTGATCCCTTTGCGCAGGGCGGTGTTGTCTTCGATCACGGTTATACGCATGGGTGACAATTCTTGCGCCGATGACAGCTTGTTGCAAGGTTCATTGGGCATCTTCTCGCCTGAGGCAGGAATCACCTGCCCTTGAACATTCCGGCGGGGCCAAAAGAGTCCGGCCACTAGGGAGGAAATTATGACACGACTGAAAACCACGCGCCGCGTGGCGATGGGCCTTGTGGCTGCGGCTGCTGCCAGCTTTGCAACCAACGCTTCCGCAGGCGGCCACGGGATCGACCTGACCGGCAAGACCGTTGAATGGGTGATCCCGTTCTCGGAAACGGGCGGGTCGGCCAAATGGGCCAATTTCTATGCACCGCTTCTGTCCGAAGCCCTGCCGGGCCAGCCGACCGTTGTCGTGAAATTCATGCCGGGCGCAGGCTCAACCAAAGGTGCCAACTGGTTCCAGGAGCAAAGCTATGAGGATAGCGAAGGCACTGTGATCTTCGGCTCGTCCGGCTCTACGCAATTCCCCTACCTGCTGGGCGATCCGCGCGTGCGCTATGAGTATAACGACTGGAATGTCGTGCTCGCCTCCGGCACGGGCGGCGTCGCCTACCTGCCGCCTGATCTGGCGGGCAAGATGGATGCGCTGGACGCGTCCGGCCTGAAAGGCACGGATTTCATCTATGGCTCCCAAGGTGCCACGCGCCTCGACCTCGTGCCGCTGCTGGCATGGGAAATGCTGGGCCTGAATGTGGAACCCGTCTTTGGCATCAAGGGTCGCGGCGATGGCCGTCTGATGTTTGAGCGGGGCGAGGCGAATATCGACTACCAAACCTCGTCGTCCTTCCTGAAGGGCGTGACACCGCTGGTCGAAGCAGGCACCGCTGTGCCAATGATGAGCTGGGGCGCATTGGACGCGGATGGCAACATCGTGCGCGATCCGACCTTCCCGGACATGCCGACCTTCAAAGAGGTCTGCGAGGCGACCGACGGCTGCGAAACCTCGGGTGACGCGTGGGAGGCATGGAAAGCCTTCTTCATCGCGGGCTTCCCGGCGCAAAAGATGGTCTTCCTGCCCGCAGGTGCGTCCAAGGATGCGATCGTAACCTACACGGCGGCCTTCGAAGCGGTCAAAGCGCGCGCAGATTTTGCTGAAATTTCCGGCAAGCGTCTGGGCAAATACCCGCAGATGACCGGCGATGAAGCCACCGGCGCTCTGTCTTCGGCCACATCTGTGCCGGACAGCGCCAAGAGCTTTGTGACAGGCTGGCTCAAAGACCGCTACGGCGTGTCGCTGAAATAAGCCACTCACGGCACCCGGCGCGCGTGGTCGCGCCGGGTTTTCCCAAATTCTCATATCTCGAAAGTCGGTCTGATGGACGTGCTCTCCGTCGCTTTGCCTGCGCTCTCCGATGCGGCGAGCCTGATCTTGCAACCTATTGTGCTGGGCTATCTGGTGCTGGGCGTTGTCATGGGCCTGTGCATTGGTGTTTTCCCCGGATTAGGCGGGATTGCGGGCCTGTCGCTGTTGCTGCCCTTCATGTTCGGCATGGACCCGGTGCTGGGTTTGGCGCTGATGATTGGAATGGTCGCGGTGGTGCCCACATCGGACACGTTCGCGTCGGTGTTGATGGGCATACCCGGCTCCTCCGCCTCGCAAGCCACGGTGCTTGATGGCTTCCCAATGGCCAAGAAGGGCGAAGCTGCGCGCGCGCTGTCGGCCGCCTTCGCCTCATCGCTGTTCGGCGGGCTGGTCGGCGCGGCGTTCCTGACCGTCTTTATCCTCGTTGCCCGTCCCATCGTGTTGGAATTCCGCACGCCGGAGCTGCTGATGATAACCATTTTCGGCCTGTCCATGGTCGGCATCCTTGCGGGCCGCGTGGCGCTGAAAGGCATCGCTGCGGCGGGCCTTGGCATGATGATCGG
>CAZPXE010000215.1:0-5967 GCA_964590545.1 uncultured Rhodobacterales bacterium
GACCGTGCCCTCTAAGAGCGCATCGATCAGGACCAAAACCAAACATACGATCAACGATCCAGCAATGACCGAGGCCTTTCGCAGAGCCGCTCTGCCCGTGACCCCGGAGCTGCGCACCAAAGCGCTGGAATGCTGGGAAAACAACGGCTGTGACACTGGCTCAGGTGGCGATTTGACCGTTGCCTATGCAGACGGGTTTGGCGAGAATGTCTGGCGGCGGATTGTAGCGATGGAATACATCCAACAGGCGCTGACATACCCTGAGGTTGGCAAGATCATCTATACCTCGGCACGCGGCGATGCGGCGAAATCCATTTCGGACTTGCGGTCCTATGTTGCGCAAGGTGTCGACGTTATCACGCTATTTGCAGACCACGGCGCGGCTGTTGGGCCAACTGTCCAAGAAGCGATGGAAGAAGGCATTCGCGTCACCTTCCACCACGGCACACACTTTGGCGAACCTGGCGTTCACTATACGGCGGCTGTCTCGGACGACATCTGCTTGCTCGGCCAAGAGTTTGTGCGCACCGTGTTGGCCTCTGATCCAGACGCCGAAAACATAGTAGCGCTTGGCGGAACGCCCGGCAATCCGATGAGCGCCTATTGGATCGGATGCGCGGAAAAGGAGATTGCAGGCGTCGAGGGCAAAGACATCGTCGCGACGGAATACACCAACTGGACCCAAGAAGGGACCTTCTCTGTCGCATCCGCCTTGCTGGCACGCTTTGGCAAAGTGGACGCCTATATGCACGAATACGCAGATGGGTTCCGTGGCGCGATCCGGGCCTATGAAGCGGCAGGCGCGCCCTACGACTTCACACTTGTGGTACGCGGCGATGAACAGGGCCTCTTCTGCGACTGGGAAGCCACAGGCAGCGACGACTTCAACATCTTCTACGGCTCGGCCAATACGTTCCAGTCTCGCGTCGCGCTGACCGCCGCGATGATGGACGTGCTCGGCGAAGCGGGCGGAGACGCTGTTGGCGTGCCGACCTCCTTCAAGGAAGTCACCAAGGGCCTTTGCAACCCTGACCTGCCTCAAGAAGTGCCGCTCTCAACGCTGATCGACACGGAAACCCTGCAGGCAATGTTCGCTGAATAACGTGTTCGGGGCTGCCACAGGGCGGCCCCGTTCCCCTCTAAAAGAAACAGGTCCGCTCATGTCCGATGTTCTGCTCGATCTTTCAAATGTGACCAAAACCTATCCCGGTGTTGTCGCACTCGATCACATCAGTTTTTCCTGCAAAGCAGGCGAAGTGCACGCAATCCTCGGTGAAAACGGCTCCGGCAAAAGCACCTTGATGAAAATCGCCAGCGGCACCATCGCCGCCGATAGCGGCGCGGTGACGATCAGCGGAACGCCCCTGACCCAAGCGTCACCGGCTCTCTCGCGCCAGCTCGGTCTCGCAACGGTCTATCAAGACGACAGCCTAGTGCGGGAACTCGCTGTGGTGGAAAATCTGGTGCTTGGCGCGTCCAAAACCGGAAAATCCTATCGGCAGATGCTTGAGTGGGCCCAAGAGCAATTGGACCCCTTTGGTCTTGAGATTGGCGCGCATGAATTTGTTGGCAACCTGACCCCGGCCAAACGCCAGTTCGTCGAAATCGTGAAATCGCTGCTGAGCACGCCGCGCGTGTTGCTGCTCGATGAGCCGACCGCGACGCTGGATCTCGAAGGGGTTAAGCATCTCACCAAAATCATTCAGGATCTGACGAAAGCTGGCACCGGCATTGTCTACGTGAGCCACCGTTTGCCTGAGATATTAGAACTGGCCGACCGCGTGACCATTTTGCGGGACGGTAAAATCCGCGGGACGTTCGAGATTGATGGCACGGTGTCAGAGAAAGATCTCGTCACCCGCATGATCGGACAAGAAATTGGCGCTGAATTCCCGACCAAGGGCAGCTTTCAAGAAGGGCCGGGTCAAGCCGGTATGCTGTTTGAAGCCGCCGGAGTCACCGGCGGCACGTTTTCAGGCGTCACGTTTGCAGTGCGCCCCGGCGAGATTTTGGGCTTTGCAGGCGCAGAAGGAAATGGCCAACGCGAGGCCTTGCGCGCGCTTGGCGGCTTGGACGACGCCACTGGCTCAATTCAGTGCCAAGGCACCGAGGTTGATTTTTCCAACCCTGCCACAGCGTCAGCGGGCGGTGTTGTATTTCTGAGTTCAGATCGGGCGGGGGAATCCATCTTTCCCGACTTAAGCGTGCGCGAAAACATGACGCTTCCAATGTTGGATAGGTTCAAATCCGGCGCCGGAATTTCACCAAAAGGCGAAAGCGCGCATTCTCAAGCCTTGATCAAAGAATTCGGCGTTGTGACGGCAACGGCGGAGACGACCATCAAATCTCTGTCCGGAGGTAACCAGCAGAAAGCGGTGTTGGCCCGCAGTTTCCGCGACGAGGCCAAGGCGATCTTGATCGACGAGCCGACCCAAGGCGTTGATGCTGGTTCGCGCCACGAAATTTATCAGGCTATTCGCACCCGCCTCTCAGACAAATGCTGCGCGGTCGTGAATTCATCTGACGCAATGGAATTGGCCGGTCTGTGCGACCGCGTGCTCGTATTCTCACGGGGCCAAATCACCGCAGAACTGACGGGCGATGACGTCACTGAAAAGAACATCGTGCAATCGTTTCTGACGGCAAAAACCGAGAAAAAGCCAGATGACGCGCCCGATACCGACCCCGGCCTTCTCGACCGCATCACATCCTTTTTGACGGCAGGCAACAATGTCTGGTGGTCTCCCGTTGTGCTTTTGGGCATTTTGACACTAATCGTGGGCGGCATTGCCGCGACCCAATCTGATGTGTTTCTCAACACGCGAAATATGCGCCACATTCTGTTGGCCTCCGCACCAGCCGCCCTTGCCGCCATCGCTCAGTTTCATGTGCTGATGGTGCGTGGCCTCGACATATCGGTTGGCTCGATGATGAGCTGCATCGTTGTCATGCTGTCCTATATCGTCGGCATGCAGGCCAGTGGCCTCGGCATCGTCGGCGGCGTGGGCGTTTGCTTGATCTCCGGTCTGCTGGTGGGCGCGATCAATGCCGCGTTGGTGAATGGTCTCAAGATCAACACGATCATTGCCACCATCGCTATGTTGACGCTTCTCCAAGGTTTGGCCTTCTTCGGGCGCGAGACGCCGGATGGGATCATCAGCCCGGCCCTGACGAGTTTTTTGCGCACGCGTATCGAGTTTGTGCCGGTCTCTATATTGGCGATCATCGGCTTTGCTCTGGTGGGTGATTACTGGCTGCGCAGAACGCGCTCGGGTCTTGAGCTTCGCGCGACAGGGTTTCGCAATGAGGCCGCCAAACGCAACGGAGTGCGCGTGTCCTTCATCGAGAACCGCGCCTTTGTTTTGGCGGGGCTCTTTGCCGCCATCGCGGGGCTGTTTCTCGCGTCTGAGGTCGGCGTGGGTCATGCCACAGTGGGCAGAGGCTATGCGCTGTCCAGCATTGCCGCAGCAGTCTTGGGAGGCGCGGCCCTGAGTGGAGGGCGTGGGTCTTTCATCGGCGCGGTACTGGGGGCCGTCTTCTTTACCCTCTCCGTGAACATCGTGTCGATCCTCGGGCTCAGCACATCGGTTGGGATCATCATCAGCGGCACGCTGACCCTCCTTGCCGTTTTCCTCTATTCTGGCCTCGGCTCGCTGGAGCGTTTGCTGGCCTGGCGACACCGCCAGTCCGCGCGTCCGTCTGAAACTCTCAACGTGGAGCCTACATCATGACCATTCAAGCCGATCCGAGCGCTCAACCTGTGTCAGTCCTCACTTGGATACGATCCAGAAATTTGGAACCACGGTTTGTCGCACCTTGGGCTGCAGTGGCTATTTTGTTGCTCTTCGGGCTCTTATTCTATCCGCAATCGGTGTCGTTCACGACGCTCATGGCAATCGCGCCACTCGCAGCCTTCTTGGCCCTTGCTTCCACCGGGCAGGCCATTGTTTTGATGGCACGCGGCATTGATCTGTCAGCACCAGCCGCGATTACAGTGTCCAGCACGGTCCTGCTGGGTGTAACCAATGGGGCCGATGCGATGATCCTGCCCGGGATCATTGCCGCCCTCCTAGCCGCCTGCGCTTTGGGCCTTGTGAACGGGTTTCTAATCGCCATTGTTCAGCTCAATGCGCTCATCGTGACTTTGGCGACAGGGGCCATCGCCTCTGGTATCATTCTTTGGTATCGCCAAGGCCTTCCCGCCGAAGCCTCTGTGCCAGCTGCTCTGTCTGACTTTGGCAGCCTGCGGATTTTGGGCGTGAACACGGCGGTCTGGATTACAGTTCTTGTCATTGTGGGGGTGTCCCTTGTTCTGAACAGAACCCCCTTAGGCCGCCAATTCCAAGCCGTGGGCGCAAGTCCGATGGCAGCGCGGGCAACCGGCGTCAGGGTCGTTATGCATCAGGCCGGGTCCTTCGTCTTGGCGGCTTTGATCTATGGCGTCGTCGGCATTCTGCTCTCCGCCTTCATTCGCAATCCCACCTTAGATGTCGGCGCGCCCTATCTGATCGCGACCATCGCCGCCGCCGTTCTTGGCGGCACGCCGGTCACAGGCGGTAAAGCCAACCTATTCTCCGTGCTCGCCGCCGCCGTCTTTCTCACACAACTTGGGCAAGCCCTTAAGGTCGCGGGGCTCTCCACAGCATTTCAAATGATGGTCGAGGGTCTGGCGATTGGTCTGGGCATGTGGTTGTCGCGCAGTCGAAACTGACACGGTTCGGAGCGCTACATTTAAATGAGACGCCTCACATCAAGACGCTCGCGCCACCTCTCCGGCTTACTGGGAGGCTCGGATCAGTCGGTGTGACGCCACGACATATGTCGCTCTCGGGCTTTCCGTAGCGCCGATTCCTTGCTTTGATACATGTAACGCATGTCCCACGCAGGCCGTGCTTGATCCCGAATTGACCTTGAGCCCGCCGCCTCATCTGACGGCATGGACCGGTATTGATGCCGTAGCCCATGCTCTGGAAGGCGCGACGGCGCGGACGACCAACTCTCCGGGTCTCCTCTATGGTCTCGAAGCGCTGCGTATTCTCGCCGATGCGCTGCCGAAAGCGGTCGCGGATGGCACTGATTTGGACACACGGGGCCGCGTCTTGTGGGCCAGCATGGTGGCGGGTCTCACTCTGCACAATTGCAAAACCCATATGGGTCACAAAATCAGCCACGCGCTTGTGTCCGTTGCTCGCGTCCATCATGGGTTGGCGACCGGGCTTGCCCTGGAAGCGAGCGTGCCATGGTTGGTGGGCTGGCCCGAAGGCGAAGAGAATTATGCGCGCGCGGCGCAGGCTCTGGGCGGCGCGGCGGAGGCCAGCGCTTTGCCGGGCCCGCTCTCTCGTTTGATGCGTGCTTGCTGCATCCCGGCGGAACTTCCTGCTGAGTGTGCAGGGGTGACGATCGAGGCGCTCGCCAAAGAGATGAAGGCCCCCGCCAATCACGGCATGTCGCAAAACGCTGCCTGTTCTATCAGCGATGCGGATCTGGATCACGACCTTTGCTCCCTTCGACAAGAAAATGCGTGAGTTCTGAAATCCAGTCCCAGCGTTGCCGTTGGTGATGGCCCAGGTTTTGCCTGCGAGAGAATTGAGGCAAACCGCCGTCCACCCTTTGGGACCAAAAATTTTGCCTGACATTGAGTATTTCCTCAACGAAAAACGCTGGCAGCGGACACTGGTCTGCGCAATGCGAACTGCAGCTTCGTCCGCACATTACCAGTTCGCTGGAGGCTCGATTTAGCACCTGCAGCGAACGGCTGGTTAGACGGACCGCACCGCAGCATCCACGACCGATGTCGAACGGCAGGTCTGGGCCGTTCGAAAACTCGACGAATGAACTAGAGGGTGATGATGCTGGATTCGATACAATGGCGTCAAAGAGCCAAGACGGCAGGGAGGTCTTGCTTGAGGCAATCTAAGAAAGCTTCCACAGCCGGCAGCATGCCACGCCGTGTTGGTATCAGCAGAC
>CAZPXE010000216.1:0-5945 GCA_964590545.1 uncultured Rhodobacterales bacterium
GGAGGGAGCCGCAGGAGATTGCGACGGGGCGCGGGGTTTTGAAGTTCGGCTCATCAAATAGCAGCGTGGCGCGGGCGGTGACGCGGTGCGTCGGCTCGGCCCAGCTTGCGAGAGTATGGTCGGACACGTAGCCGACATAGCCTGTGGTTTCGTCCCGGCAGAGGGATTGGTGTGGTTCCAATTGGCAGAGTTTGTGGCCGTAAAGGATTTGGCGGTCGGTTGCGGCGCTGTCGTAGTCGAGGCGCAGGCGGGCGACAGGCTGTGCGACGCGTTTCATGTCGCCGTCAGTGAAGCGGGTGGCGTCGAGCGTGCCTTGCAGGGACGTATGGGCGATGGAGCCGTTCGAGAAGACGTCGCGTTTGATCGGCATTTAGAGGTCCAGCATTTCCGGCAGCGCTTCGAGCAAGGCGCGCGCGCCCATGCCGACGCCGCCTTTGGGGCGGGCGGGGGCGGGGCTGGGTTGCCAGCCGTAGATGTCGAAATGCATGTAAGGCGCGGTATCGACGAAGCGGCGCAGGAACAGGGCGGCGGTGATGGAGCCTGCGAAGCCGCCAGCAGGTGCGTTGTCCAGATCGGCGATCTGCGGTTCGATCATCGCCTCGTATGGGGCATGAAAGGGCATGCGCCAGACAGGGTCCTGGGCCTTGGCCGCGCCAGCATCCAGCGCGGCGGCATGGGCGGCGGTGTCGGTGTAGTAGGGCGACAGGTCCGGGCCGACGGCAACACGGGCCGCGCCCGTCAGGGTGGCCATCGAGATGATGAGGTCCGGCGCGGTTTCGTCCGCCAGCGCCAGCGCGTCGGCGAGGACGAGGCGGCCTTCGGCGTCGGTATTGTTGATTTCGACCGTCAGGCCCTTGCGTGAGGTCAGCACATCGCCGGGGCGGAAGGCGTTGCCAGAGACAGAGTTTTCGACGGCGGGGATGAGCACGCGCAGTTGCACGGGCAGGCCGGTGGCCATGATCATATGGGCAAGGCCCAGCACGGTGGCCGCGCCGCCCATGTCCTTTTTCATCAGGCCCATAGAATTGCCGGGTTTCAGGTTCAGCCCCCCGGTATCGAAGCACACGCCTTTGCCGACGAGGGTGAGTTTTGGCCCGGTATCGCCCCATGCGATGTCAATCAGGCGTGGGGCGCGGTCAGCGGCGCGGCCGACGGTGTGGATCATGGGGAAGTTGTCTTCCAGCAGCGCGTCACCTTGGGTGAGGGTGAGGCGTGCGCCGTGATCCGTGGCCAGCTTTTGGGCGGCTTCGGCGAGGTCGGGCGGGCCCATGTCAGAGGCCGGTGTGTTGATCAGATCGCGGGTGAGCGCTTCGCCCGCGGCGATGGCTTCGAGGCGCGGGGCGTCGATGCCTGCGGGAGCGACGAGGGTAGCTTTGGGGGCGGAGGCGGATTTGTAGCGGTCGAAGCGGTAGCCTGCGAGGAGCCAGCCGAGGCATTCGGCGGCCAGCGCGTCTCCGCTCAGGGTCGTTTCCAGCGCATAGGTGCCTTCGGGCAGTTTGGCCCGTGCGCCGCCAAGGGTGAAGCGTTTGCGGGCGCGGTCGGCATCGGTTCCCAGCCCTACGGCGACAGCGGCGGGTGTGCCATCTGGGCCGGGCAGCGCGCAAGTTTGGCCTTGGCCCCCTGTGAAGCCGCTTGCCTGCGCCCATGCCTGATGCGCGTTCGGCCACCCGGCCATCGCGTTCTCGGCGTTGTCCTTGGTTAGCAGGTAAAGGGGGATTGCGGCGGCATTGGGCGCGGCAAAGGTAAGGGGCATGGCGAGGCCTTTGGTCTGACGGGGTCAGACCAAACCTATCCTTTTCGCGGTTGCCTGCAAGCGGGCAAAGATGCCGATCTTAGCTTTGGGACATTAGATCGTCATATCCTGAAGATCCCAGACGGCAGTCAGGGAGGTTTCCCCCACGCGCATCAGGCGGGACAGGGTCGCGGCAAGGGCGACCGGGTCGCTCTGGTCGACGCTGGCGCTGACATCGGCGGCGACGCGCGCCAGTTTCGTCATGCCGATCTGGTCTGCGATGCCGATCAACGAATGGGCGCTTTTGCGCAGCTCGCGCATATCGCTATCTTGATAGAGCCGTTCGGAATGGCTGAGGCGCAAGGCAAGCTCCTCCATCGCGCGCCTGAGCACGTCCTCTGCCCCGACGGCACCAAGCTGGGCATAGAGCGTGCCGAGTTGGTCATGGTCGAGATTAGCCGCCTCCGACTGCATTAGTTGGCTTATATGGGTCACTATCCTTCACCCCGAAATTTCACACTCACCGCCGCTGGGTATCGCATGACAAGGTTCTCAAATAGTTTCTGCCGATGGCCATTATTCGGAGAATTGCGATCAAATTATTGCCCGAATTGTTAAGGGTTTGTCGCTAGACCCGCGGCAGTTGAAATTTACGCGAGCAGGATGTTCCATGCACAGATCAAAGCCTTTGCCAGCATTTTTGCAGCAACGATACCAAGGTTGGCGTGCGACAACTTACGCTGAGAACAAGGCTTGGTATGAGCGGTTGGCAACCGAGGGGCAACGCCCGCGTGCCATGATGATCACCTGTTGTGACAGTCGGGTGCCGGATATCTCGCTGTTTGAGGGGGATCAGGGCGAGTTTTTCGTGCATCGCAATATTGCCAGTCTGGTGTCGCCTTATGAGCCCGACGGCGCGCATCATGGCACTTCGGCGGCTGTGGAATATGCGGTTACGGTTCTGCGGGTCGCGCATCTGATCGTCATGGGCCATTCGGAATGTGGCGGTGTAAAGGGCTGTTTGGATATGTGCGCGGGCAATTCGCCAGAGCTGGATGACCCGACCAGTTTCGTGGGCCGTTGGATGGATATTTTGCGCCCGAAATACCCACTGGTGGCCGATATCGAGGACCCGGGCGAGCAATTGCAGACATTGGAGCGGTTGGCGGTTCAGGCGTCGATTGAGAACCTGTTCACCTATCCCTTTGTTCAGGAGCGGTACGAAAGCGGGCATCTCAGCCTGCATGGTTTGTGGTTCGACATAAACGCGGGACAGTTGCATTCGTACCAGCCATCGGCCGAGGAATTTCAACCCGTTTGATGGGGCAAGTTGGCGCGGCTTGCGGCGCTTGTAGCTCCTAAAGATCGCAATATATCTCCCAGAGCGAAGTCTTGGGGGTGTTGATGGATCAGATTCTGTCGCTGGCGGCGGGCAACCTGCTGTCGCCGATCATTTTGTCTTTTGTTTTGGGCGTTTTGGCCGCGTTGGCACGATCGGATTTGTCGGTGCCAGAAGCTGCGGCGAAGGCGATGTCGATCTATTTGCTGTTCGCCATTGGGTTCAAGGGCGGGGTGAGCGTTGCTGATCATGGGATTGATGGCACGCTTGGGCTGTCGCTGTTGGCCGGGATTGTTCTGTCTTTCCTGCTGCCGGTAATCGCATTTGCACTGCTGAAGGTGATGACAGGGCTGAGCCGCCTCGACGCGGCGGCGGTCGCGGCGCATTACGGGTCGATTTCGATTGTGACCTTTGTGGCCGGGACATCCATGCTGGAAACTGCGGGGCTGACGGCGGAGGGCTATATGGTTGCCGTTGCGGCGGCGATGGAAGCGCCTGCAATCCTGTCCGCATTGTGGCTGATTTCGCGCGGCGGCGATGGCGAGGATGGCCGCCGGATGGACGGCGAGTTGATGCGTGAGATTATGTTCAACGGCTCCATCGTCCTGCTGGTCGGCGCGTTCCTGATAGGGATGGTGACGGGCGCGGACGGGCTGGCGCGGATTGAGAGTTTCATTGTTGCGCCGTTCCAGGGTGTGCTGTGCCTGTTCCTGCTGGATATGGGGCTGGTTGCGGGCCGCGGGCTGCGGCAGGGCGGCGGCGTTCTGCGCCCCGGCGTGCTGGCATTTGGCGTGCTGATGCCATTGATCGGCTCGGTCTTTGGGCTGGGCGCGGGGATGCTGCTGGGACTGTCGAGCGGGGGTGTGATGCTGATGATGGTGCTGTCGGCCTCGGCCTCGTATATCGCGGTGCCAGCGGCCATGCGCGTGGCGCTGCCCGAGGCGAACCCGTCGATTTACCTGACCCTATCGCTGGGGGTGACGTTCCCCTTCAACCTGACGCTGGGCCTGCCGCTATATCTGGCGGTGGCCACGGCCCTGACCGGAGCTTGAACCCATGGAAATGCACAAAGCGAAACGTGTGGCGGTGATCATCGAATCGGTGATGCAGCGGCGGTTGACGGATGCGATGATCAAGGCGGGCGTGACCGGGTTTTCGGTCTTGCCGGTGCTGGGCGGATCGGGCCGGTCGGGCGATTGGAGCCGTGAGGGGCAGGTGTCGCGCGGAACCGGGATGGTGCAGGTGGTTTGCATCATCTCGCCGGGCAAGCTGGACCTGCTGCTGAACGAGGTGTTTCCGGTTGTCGAAAAGCACATTGGCGTGGTTGCCGTGAGCGATTGCGAAGTGCTGAGGGCGGAGCGGTTTTAGCGAAACCGCATTCTGAGAACCCCGCTCTGGCCAAGGGGCGAAGCTGTTGGCCCGAAACAGAGCCCCTTGCCGAACTGTGGGCTACCGCAGCATCTGCCCTTCGGGCCATGTGATCCGGTGCGAGGTGTTCACCTTGATCTCGCGGCCCAGCGGCATTTCAAAGTTCCATTGCAGCACACCGCGTTTGTCGTCGACGGCCATCACGTCAGGTTCCGGCGAGGCGCGATAGGTGATTTCCAAATCTTCCTGTTCGGAATAGGGCACGCGGTCGCGCAGTTCGACATTCCATGTGCGGTCGGTAAGGTTTTTCAGAGTGATTTCAATTTCTTCTGTTTGCTCATTCGAGCGGCTGATGATTCCGCGATCCCCGGCGTCGCGTTTCAGCAGGCGGCGGGTGAGTTGCAGACCGTCGATACTGCCAAAGCCGATCTCGGCCTCTTCCCCGGCTTCGATTGTGTCAAGGTATGACGCGCCGACGAGCACGGTGTCGAAGAAGCGCAGGACCTGATTAGATTCGAGGAGGGGCTCGCCCGTTGTGTTGGTGATTTTGGCGAGCAGGAAGGCCGAATCGTGGTGCAGCGGAATGGCGCGGGCGATGAGCTCGGCGTCGAGGGTCACGCTGTCGAAAGGAAGGCGAACGGCATCGGCTTTATTGGCCACATCCACCGGGTCGGAATAGGAGTATGTGACGGATAAACCTTCGAAATTCGCGGCCGACGTTGCTTCTTCGATGATAACTGGCGCTTCCATAACAGGGGAGCCCATATCTGCGTCGAGGGCTTGCAGGCGGGGGGCGGCGCGGGCGGTGACGCTGAATTTGGCCTCATCCACGATGCGGCGCAGTTGCGCTCGCAGAGCGTCGGGGTCGGTTTGGTTCGACGGGCTGCGGGTGGAAACCGCAAGCTGGATACCTTCCCAATTCTCGCCGCTGAACTGCTGCACCGCTGCGCCGCGTTCGATCACCAATTGTGGGTTTGGGCCATCCTCAAGGCGCAGGTCGTAGGTTGGTTGCCACGTTGCGGATGTTATGAAGGTCAAGGTGAGTGGCATGTCGATCAGCGTCTCAGGCGCGACAACGTCCATGACCACAAGCGGGCGGTTCTGCGCCGTGGGGATCAGTGCGGCGAGGGCTTGTTCGGCTTTCTTCAGTCCTTTTTCGAGGTTTTCGAGGTCTTCCAGCGTGCGCCGCATTTCAAGCTGCGCGTCGAAGGCGGTTTGTTTGGCAGCGAGGGCTTCTTCGCCGATCATCTTGGCCATGTCGCGCAGGGCGTTGCTGTTTGCGGGCAAGGTTTCGCTGTTTTGCAGGCCGGTGAGGAAGGCGAGTTGCGCTTGGGCGGCGTCGACAGCGAGTTCCTGACGCGCGGCGCGGTCTTTGACGGTTTGGATTTGGTCCTTGAGCACGTCGATCTGGTCTTGCGCGGCCAGAATTTCGGGCGTGTCACGGTCGGGCCGGGGTGGGGCGAGGTCGTCGCGTATCCGGATCGCGCCGAGCTTCAACCCCGGCGC
>CAZPXE010000217.1:0-5926 GCA_964590545.1 uncultured Rhodobacterales bacterium
GCTCCGGTTTCTGGCTGCTGATGCTGACGCCCCTCGCGGCCCTGCCCGGCGTGATCACGCCTGCCCTGCAAGGGATGATGTCGAAGATGGTCGGCGATGATCAACAGGGCGAGTTGCAAGGCGCGCTTACCTCCATCGCCGCCATCGCGATGATCCCCGCGCCGATGATCATGACCAGCGTATTCGCCGCGTTCGGAAGCCCTGACGCCAGCCCCTATATCCCCGGCGCGCCGTTCTATCTGGGCTCGGTGATCATGGCCGTGGCGCTGATGGTGTTCCTGCGCTCGCAACCCAAAATCGCTGAGGCTCATCCCTCATGAAAACTCTGTTCAAAACCCTCTTGGTCCTCGTGCTGGTGATCCTATCCGTCGTGATCTTCGCCGCGGTCGCCATTCTGGAGCGTGATCCGCGCGTCGCCGATGGCAGCCCACCCAGCCCTGCCGAAGTGCGGCAAGCGCGAGAGTTTGTCCGGGGCGTGCGCAGCGCGCTGAATGCCGAGCAAAGCACAAGTTCCGACTTTGAAACCAATGTGACGGAGTTGAACGCCGCCCTGAAACTCGGCGCGCGCTTTGTGCGCGGCTTTCGCGGTGAGGTGCGCGCGGAAGGGGCAGAGATGGTCGGCGATGCTTCCCTGCCCATCAAGATCGGCTCGGCCACTCATTGGCTAAATGTGACGCTGGTGGCTCCGGCCTTCGAGGGGGATTTTGAACTGGCAGCGGCGCAGCTTGGCCCGCTGACGCTGAACCCCGGCTTCACGCTGGAGGCGCTGCGCGTCGGGGCCAATCTGGTGTTCGGCAATGATCTGGGCGACACGGTGATCGCCGCCGCCACGCGGATGACGGTGGCGGACCCGGACGTGACCTTTTCCCTCAGCTTGGGCGAAATGGGCGGCAACGGCATCATGCGCGGCGTCTTTGGCACCCTGCGCGGGCAAGAGATGCCGGGCACTGAGGAAATCACCGTCTACTACCGCCTCATCCGCGAGGCGATGGAGGACGGCCGCCTGCCGCAAACCGGAAGCTATCTGCCCTATCTACAATTCACCCTCAGCGCGGCGGCGGAGCGCGCGGCGGGCGATCAGGCGGGCAATGCTTATACCTCGGCCCTGTTCGCGCTGACCTATATCTGCGGCGCGAAGGATTTCACGCTGGTTGTGGGCGGCTTGGTCGTGGGCGATCTGGACAGTGGGCGCGATTGGAGCACCAGCTGCGCCGATGTGACCTTTAATGGCCGCATCGACAGCCGCCGCCACTTCACCACCGCAGCCGCCATTCAAGCCGCCAGCAACCGGGGCTTTTCGGTCTCGGTCGGGGAATTCAAGGAGCTGTATGACAGCTTGCATGGCGGCTTCGATTTCACCGATCTGGCAGCGAATAATTCCGGCATCCGCATGTCGAACCTGTTCATGGGAACTGCCGCACAGGACTGGCCCAGCCTGATCGCGCGGATGCAAGCCGAAGGCGATGTGATCATCGCCTATGACGGCATCCCGCAGATCATGTCGCAGGCCAATTTCGACGCCCAATTCGGCGATATCGACAGCCCCGAATATCGCGACATGCTGGCCCGCATCGAGGCGCGGATTGATGCGTTGGCGTTGCATCGGTAGAGCTTGACCGCTCCGACCACCCGCCTTGCCAAAGCCAGACCGCGGGATGGCGGTTGATCCGCCTGTTCCGGCTCGATTTATAGCAGCCACCATGGCGAGCCGAACGAAGGGCGCGCCAAGACCAACCAAAAGCCAGCCCGTCCGGGCGGTCTGGCTTTGGCACGGCGGCTTCGCCTTGATTCCGTGCAAGAGGCTCCCAGAAAGAATGCTCTCCTTCTCCCCACGACCTAACGTCAGCACCGACACGCCTGTCGCATTCTGGCTTGCGAGGCCGGGGCTTTCGGCGCAGCGTGGCTGCAACAAAAAAAGACGGGAGGGCCAGCTATGGCGACGCAAACCATCAAAGCCGCTGTGTGCCACGGGTTCGGAGAACAACTGGTGGTCGAAGATATCTCGATCCGCGCGCCGGAAATGGGCGAGGTCGAGGTGACGCTGGACGCGGTCGCGATCTGTCATTCGGACATATCCTATGCGGATGGGGCCTGGGGCGGCACGCTGCCTGCGGTTTACGGCCATGAGGCGGCGGGGATTGTCACAGGCGTCGGCCCCGGTGTGACGCGCATCAAGGAAGGTGACAGCGTGATTGTCACCCTGATCCGCGCCTGCGGCACCTGCCCGTCCTGCGGCGCGGGCAAGCCGACCATTTGTGAAACGCCCTATAACGGTGACACAGGGCCGATCCAGACCACCGATGGCGGCACGTTGCATCAGGCGATGGCCTCGGGCGCTTTCGCCGAGAAAGTTGTCGTGGACCAAAGCCAACTCGCGGTGATCCCTGCTCAAATGAGCAAGGAGGCCGCCTGCCTGATCGCCTGCGGTGTGATCACCGGCGTCGGCGCTGTGGTGAACGCGGCGGGCCTGCGCGCAGGCCAAGACGTGGTGGTGATCGGCGCAGGCGGCGTCGGGCTGAACGCCATCCAAGGCGCTCGGATTGCGGGCGCACGGCGCATCGTGGCGGTGGATATGACCGAGGAAAAGCTCGCCATCGCCAAGGAATTCGGCGCAACCGATGGCGTGCTGGCAACCGAGAAATCCCCTTGGCGGGCCTCCTACAAAGCGCTTGGCGGGCGCGGTGCGGATGCGGTGATCGTCACTGTCGGTGCAATCCCCGCCTATGATACAGCGCCGCGTTACATGGCGCGGGGGGGCAAGGTGATAATCGTGGGGATGAACAAATCGGGCGAGGTCTCGCAATACGATCCTTCTGTGCTGGCCGCGATTGGACAGGGCTTCACCGGATCAAAAATGGGCGATGTGGTGCTCAGCCGAGATATTCCTTGGATGGTGGACCTTTACCAACAGGGCCGGCTCAAGCTGGACGAGTTAATTTCGGGTCGGTGGACGCTGGAGCAGATCAACGAGGCGATTGCGGATACCAAGACCGGCTCTGCCAAGCGAAACGTGATTGTTTTTGAGAGAGGGTAGACGGGGGGCCAGCCCCCGCCGCGCTTTGCGCGACTCCCCCGAAGTATTTTTGACCCGAAGAAGCAGGGGCGTTCGCGCGCCGATTGGAGACTTCTATGAAACTGGCTGATCTGGACATCATCGTGACTGCGCCCCCTGCGCCGGGCTGGGGCGGGCGCTATTGGGTTTTGGTGAAAGTCACCACCGATGACGGGATCACGGGCTGGGGCGAGTGTTATGCCTCGTCCGTGGGGCCGGAGGCGATGCGCGCTGTCATCAGCGATGTTTTTGAACGGCATATGGCGGGCGAAAGCCCTGAGAATATCGAGAAGATGTTCCGCCGGGTTTATTCGTCGGGCTTCACGCAGCGGCCCGATCTGACGGTGATGGGCGCGTGGTCGGGATTGGAGATTGCGTGTTGGGATATTCTCGGAAAGGCGCGGGGGCGACCCGTCTGGGCGCTGCTGGGCGGGCAGATGTGGGACCGTATCCGGGCCTATACGTACCTCTACCCCCTGCCGCAGCATGATCTGGGCGCCTTCTGGACCTCGCCGGAACTGGCCGGGGAAGCGGCGGCGGACTGTGTGGCGCGCGGCTATACCGCCGTGAAGTTCGACCCGGCGGGGCCGTATACGATGCGCGGCGGGCACATGCCTGCGATGAGTGACATCAGCCAATCGGTCGCCTTCTGCCGCGCGATCCGCGAGGCGGTGGGCGATAAGGCAGACCTGCTGTTCGGCACCCATGGGCAGTTCACCACCGCAGGCGCGATCCGGCTGGGGCAGGCTTTGGAGCCGTACTCCCCGCTGTGGTTCGAGGAGCCGATCCCGCCGGATGCAGTGGAGCAAATGGCGCTGGTCGCGCGTTCGGTCCGCATCCCTGTGGCGACGGGGGAGCGGTTGACGACCAAAGCGGAATTCGCGCCTGTCCTGCGCACGGGGGCCGCGGCGATCCTGCAACCAGCGCTGGGACGTGCGGGCGGCATTTGGGAGATGAAGAAGGTAGCCGCGATGGCGGAGGTGTATAACGCGCAGATGGCCCCACACCTTTATGCCGGGCCGGTGGAATGGGCCGCGAACATCCATCTGGCGGCCTCGATCCCGAACCTGTTGATGTGTGAGACGATTGAGACACCGTTCCATGATGCGCTGATCAAGGGCGCGATCCGGGTGGAAGACGGGTTTATCACGCCGCCCACGGAACCGGGGCTGGGGATTGAGGTGGACGAGGCGCTGGCCCGCGCGCATCCCTACACGGGCGAGGGGCTGCATTTACAGATGCAGGAAGAGCCGTGTGACTACGTGAACGGCAACGCGTTTGAGGGCGGCGCGCCTGCGCCCAGAGAGTAAGCACACCGATTGGCCCGCATCCCGGAGTGGTCGGGGTAGACTAATCAGCGGTTTCCCTCAGAAAAGAATATCAGGGTCGGCAGGCCCGCCAGAAATGACAGATGGTTGGATGGCGGTTTTTTGATCGACATTCAAAGGCGCACACATCGTGAACCGTCTTACCTGATGTCGCGCGCATCGGCATGTCCAGTTTTCAAAACAAGCCTCTCACCCTTTTTCGCGTTCGAGCGAAGCGAGAGGCTGTGAACAAAGGGTTCACTTTCAAACCTGACGTGCCTGACTTTGGCGCTTTTACACGCCACCAGCCTAATGCCCCGGTGTATCTGCGCCTTTCCACCACGCGCGAGTTGAGCACGCACGGCAGGGTATCGCGTATCTGGCGTTAGCCCTTGGTGAGGGGTGCGTGCGGTGGGGCTTCGCCCCCGGCCTGCGGCCTCCCCCAGAGTTTAACCAGCCAAGCGAACATGGGAGCGCGCTTGTTTTCCTTATGCCGAAAATATTCCGGGGCGTGTGAGGGGCTGGCCCTTCACTCCCGCACTCAGCCAATCGCGGCGACTTTCATCACGGAAAACGCGATCTGCGGGAGCGGGCCGTCAATGGCGCTGCTGCCGATTTCAATCGTGCCGTTGCCGGTCAGCGAAACCGTCTGGCGGCGGATGAAGTATCCCGTTGCGTCGCCCACATTCAGCGTACAGCCCGCCACAGAGCGGTCGGAGATTTCCACCAGCCCGGCCCGCACCTGAATGGCAGCATGCACGCGCGAGACCCAAGGCAGCGCCAGCACCAGATCGCAGTCCGATGAGCGACCAATTGTGATCTCCTCACCCTCTTTCACATCGCGAGACCATGCACCACAATTGAGGCGGATGTAGTTGCCGCTTTCGGCCACCTGACGGTGCAAATCGAACATCTGGGTCTGGGCGATCAGCCGTGTCGCACCGCTTTCATCCGTCGCCAGCAGGGCGAAGATTTCAGTGGGCACCGCTGTGCCGCGCAAGGTTATTTCGCCCATGGGACGCAGGTCGTGGGTCTTGTCGGGGGAGATGCGGTCGGTGAACGTCCCGCTCATCAGGACTTCGTTGTCCTTGGCTTGGCTCGACAGGCGCGCCGCTACATTGACTGCGCCGCCGAAAAGTTCCGTGCCGCGCCACACGACCGAGCCCCAATGCAGCCCGCCATGGACCGAGACAGACCCCGCTTGGCCGTGGTCAAGGATTTCCTTGGCCGCCACCAGTGCCTGATCGGGGTTCTGGAACAGGCACAGCACATCATCGCCCTTGGACCGCACAAATTCGCCGCCCCGCTTGTTTGCGATGTGCTGCATGCCTTCGACACATTCGAAGACAAGTTTGCTTGCAATCTGATCGCCATGCCGCTCGTAAAGCGGCGTGCTACCCGACACATCGGCCATCAAAATGGCGCATTCCATACTCATCTAAATTACGTCTCCCCACCCCAAACGGGCAAAACGCCGGGCAAAATCCATTTCTCTAAGACGCGACACTACATGCGCAGTGACGTTCGGGAAAGTAGGGATATCCGGAATAATGAGCGGAAGGAACGC
>CAZPXE010000218.1:0-5908 GCA_964590545.1 uncultured Rhodobacterales bacterium
GATATCCAGACCGGCAACCACGTCCTTCTTCAGCGACGAGAAATCCGCCAAAGCGTCAAAACACTGCGCCGGGCGCAGGTTTGAAAAAAGGTCCATTTCCTTGCGCAGCCGCAGCAATCCGCGCTCTGGCTTCACCGAGAAGTCCAGATCGTCGTATTTCGGCCCACCCACAGCGCCGAGCAGAACGGCGTCCACGTCCAGCGCTTTCGCCATCGTGTCGTCGTGCAGCGGCGTGCCATGCGCGTCATAGGCCGCGCCGCCCACCAAATCTTCGCTCACATCGAAGCCCATGCCGCGATTGTCACCGAGCCATGAGATCACACGGCGCACCTGCGCCATGACTTCCGGGCCGATCCCGTCGCCGGGCAGAATAAGAAGCGTGGGGTTGGACATGGTGCACTCCGTCTTGCGTATCAGTTAAATGTTGCCAGCGGCCTATCCCGCGGGTGCGGTGGGGTCAACATCAGGCGAGCCACTCGGCCAGCCCTTTGGCCAGATGGCTCCAGACCCGATCGACGCGCGGCGTGCGCCGCACCATCTCATGCGCGGTCAGCCAGACAGGCAGGTTGGGCATGGGCGCGCCAAGGTCCAACTCTTCCACCAGTGGATCAGCGAGGCCCACTTTGCGCTGCGAAAACCCGATCCCGCAGCCCGCGCGCACCAATTCCCAATAGGCCGTTTGGTTATCACAGCGCACCGCGAAATCGCCCGGAGATACATTGATGCCCACCGCGCGCATCGCATCGATGATGAGCGTGGATTGATCGTATCCCACAAGGTCCGCCGCCAGAAACGCCTCCAAATCCATCGGCACGCCACGGCGTTGAAGATAGGTCTTTGCTGCGAAGATCCCCATCGGAATGTCCCCGATATGCTTTGCGAGCAGTTCCAATTGCGTGGGCCGATACATGCGCATGGCAATATCCGCCTCGCGAAACAGCAGATTGTCGCTGTCATCGCTGGCATGGACGACTATCGACACCTCCGGCACCTCCTGCCGCAACCGCGAGATCATGTCCGGCAAGATGTGATGCGCCGCATAGACACTGCACGCAATTCGTACCGTGCCTTCCAACACCTCCGACTGCGCCTCTGCCTCCAGCCCGATCTGGTGCATCGCCGCCCGCATCGCTTGAGCGGCGGGCAGAATGCTCTGCCCGGCCTGTGTCACCCGCAGCCCGCGCGGATGGCGCGCAAACAGCTCCAACCCCAAACTGTCCTCAAGCGCCTTGATATGCCGCCCCAGCGTCGGCTGGCTGTGACCAAGTTGCGCCGCCGCCGCCGACAGCGAGCCGGTCTCGGCAACCGCAAGAAAGGACTGGATCAGCGACCAATCGGCCGGGAGGGGAGACGTCAGAGACATTCACCAATGAATACACAACATGCACTCCCATGCAATATTAGTGGTCCGTTCCCCTTGCTATGTCCGAACCAGCAACACGCAAAGGAGGCTGAACATGTCCCAAACCGCCCTTATCCTCGGCTCGTCCGGAAAATTCGGCCGCAACGCCGCCGCCGCTTTTGAGACCGCAGGCTGGACCACACGCCGCTTTGACCGTCAAACAGACGATCTGCGAGCCGAAATCCAACAGGCGGATGTGCTCGTCAACGCATGGAACCCGCCGGACTATTCCACATGGGACCGCGACCTGCTGAACATGCACCGCGCTGTGATCGACGCCGCCAAAGGCACCGACGTGACCCTAATCGTGCCCGGCAATGTCTACCCTTTCGGCGCACAAACCCCCGCGCCGTGGTCCGAGCATTCACCGCGGCAAGCCACCAACCCATTGGGCCGTTTACGGATCGAAATGGAGGCTGCGTACAAAGCCTCGGGCATCCAAACCATCGTGCTGCGAGGCGGCGATTTCATCGACACTGAGGCGTCCGGCAACTGGTTCGACCTGATAATGGTGCGCAGTCTCGCCAAGGGTCGTTTCACCTATCCCGGCGCGCTCGATTTGGACCACGCATGGGCCTATCTGCCCGATATCGCCCGCGCCGCCGTGGCGCTGGCCGAACAGCGCGCCGACTTGCCAACATGGAACGACATCGCCTTCCCCGGCTACACCCTGACCGGCGCGCAGATGGGCGCGGCGCTAGAGGGCGTGACAGGCGCGCCGCTCAAAAGCACGTCCATGAACTGGCTGCCCTTGCGCCTGCTCTCGCTTTTCGCGCCAAATTTTCGCGGCCTGATCGAAATGCGCTACCTCTGGGACACGCCGCACAGGCTCGACGGGACCGCGTTCAACACGCTGTTGCCAGATTTCGAACCCACACCCCTGACCCGCGCTTTGGCGCAGGCCGTGGCCCATGCGGTGCCTAGCGTCGCTCCAGATCAACCCAAATCAGCCGGTGCCGCATCTCGCCCCGATGGACCTGCCCGCGCGCGATAACCCGCCAACTTTGGTCCGGCAACAGATAGCTGACGCGCAAAACGCCTGCGCTGTCTGCCCCGAAATCAACCGTCCCGGTGCCAAGGTCTCCCTGCGGCGCCGGGTCTTGCAGGGACGGATGCGCCAGCAAATCGCGGATCGCCTCGCGCCGCCCTTGGCCTGCCGCTGGGTCCAGATTGGCGTTCCCGGCAATCACCAAACCCTCCGGCGCTTGCGCCCCCGGCACCTGCCCATCCAGCAGCAGCGACCAAAATCGCACCTCATCATGATTGCGCCGCCCGTTGCGATCCTCTGGCCCATCAAACACGGGCGTCGTTGCGGCGAAGGTGCCGAGCCACAAAGGCCCGTCAGCGCCTATGTCCACAGGCACCAGCCAATGCGCCGTCGTCGACAGGGGCAGGGTGGCAGGCAGCCCCTCCGGCATCCCCGGATAGGGCAAAAGCGCACCGGGCAGGTCCGACCAAAGCATCTGCGTGAAGTCCTGCAGCTTGTCGCTTTCAATTGAAAACCGCGACAACACCGCCAACCCGTTCTGCCCCGTGAACCGCCCGTAACCAATCGCGTCCTGCGCATCGCGCAACCGCCCGTTGCCGTTCAGGTCCAGCCCGCTCTGCGCACCTCGGTTTGGCTTCCCGGCAAAACGATGGGGCAGGGACAGCCCACGCTCCGCCAACGCGACCCCGAAAGCGCTCAGCGCGCGCCCCTCTAGGTCCCAGTCGATCCCTTGCAGCAACAGCACATCTGGCGCAGCCTGCGCGATCACACTCAGAACATCGGCAATATCGTCAGCCTTGCCGCGCTGCACATCGCGCAGCAACAGGCCCGGCCCATCGCGGGACACCTCAGAATTCAGGAAAGCAATTCGAAACGGCTCCGCCCAACCGGGCAGCGCGCTCAGCAGCAGCGCAATCAGACAGGCTGATAGGTGGGTTCGTCGTCTTCGTAGGCGCGGCGGCGCTTTTCTTCGATCATGTCGGCAACCCGGTGCAGCGCAAGGCCGCGCATAATCATACTCGCCGGAAGGAAGGCCCATGCAGTCATTGTCCAGATCAGCGTTTGCGGGTTCGCAAGCGAGATCGGGTCTATCAGAAACGACACCGCCTTGACCACTGCCGGGATCAGGAACGGAAGCAGAAACCCAAGCGCGATATTGACGCGCGCATCGCGTTGCAGCCGCTCCAGCACATCACCGCCTGCGGTGGGGTCAAACAGAGGCAGGTTCACCCACACATTGAACACCCGCCCTTTGCCGGGCCAGCCCAGAATACGCACCAGCACCACGAAACAGGCCATCGCCGTCAGCGAGACAAGGTACGAAAGCCCCGCCGCCGTGCGCACGGATTTCACCAGATCGGGCCCGGCTTCTTCGGGCAGCATCAGAACCACCAGCCGCACGGGCGAGAAGGGCACATCAATCGCATTGCCGATAATCGTGCCGACCGCCGCAATCGCATTGGTCAGCAGCGTCGGCTCGGTCAGCCCGCGCGAAATCGCGGTCAGCAGGAAAATCGTCGTGAACAACATAATGAACCGCAGCCGGTTGAAGGGCGGCGCATCGCGGAATTCAACGATAGAGGGGAAATTGGCGCTGTATTCGATGAAGGTCAGCAAAGCTGCCAAAAGGGCGATAAGAACAACGATCTGAGAACTATCAGTCTGACCGGCCGGCAACAAAAGCGCCGGAGTCATGATGACCAAAGCCACCAAAAGTGCACGCATAAGCGCGCCTGTCAGACGTGCGATCACTGCCTAGTCCCTTCAACCTGGCCGGCTTCGATACGGTGCCGAAGGCCTGTCCCAACTTGATCCCGCCAATTATGACGGTTTGCCTCAATACTGCCCAACTTTTGCCTTCTTTCGATTTCAGCCTCAACCCTTACGCTTAACGAAACGTGAAATCTGCGTCGGTTTGACGGCCCAACTGGTGCCTTCTTGCATCATTTTTGTGGCGGAAATGGGATGCGTTTCAACATCTTGTGGCTCGTAGTTCATGCGATACCACAGGAGCTCTCTCATCGGAGTGCCTCCAAATTCATCATGCCGCAAAGGTGTTAACAAAAAACGAAAAAGGCCGGGCAGTGACGCCCGGCCTTCTGTGTTCGGTTGGGCCGAGATCAGACCCAGGGACGCGCTTGCGCAGCTTTCTCTTCGAACGTGCTGATCGAGCTGGCCTTCTCCATGGTCAGGCCAATGTCATCGAGCCCTTCGAGCAGGCAATGCTTCTTGAACGGGTCCACCTCGAACGAAAACACATCGCCATCCGAGGACGTGACCGTCTGCGCTTCCAGATCCACGACCATCCGCGCGTTTGATCCCTTCTCGGCGTCTTTCATCAGCACATCAACCGCCTCTTGCGGCAACACGATGGGCAGAATGCCGTTCTTGAAGCAGTTGTTATAGAAGATGTCCGCGAAGGACGTGGAGATCACCGAACTGATCCCGAAATCCTTCAGCGCCCATGGCGCGTGCTCACGCGAAGAGCCACAACCGAAGTTATCACCCGCCACGAGAATTTGCGTCTCACGGTACTGGGTTTTGTTCAGCACGAAGTCTTCGACCTCGTTGCCTTGGCGGTCAAAGCGCATCTCATCAAAGAGGTTCACGCCAAGCCCAGAGCGCTTGATCGTTTTCAGGAATTGCTTGGGGATGATCATATCGGTGTCGATATTGACCAGCGGCATCGGCGCCGCGATCCCGGTGAGTGTTTCGAATTTGTCCATTACATCATCTCCCGAACGTCTGTGAGCTTGCCGGTCACAGCCGCAGCCGCTGCCATCGCTGGCGAAGCAAGGTGCGTGCGGCCCTTATACCCCTGCCGCCCTTCGAAGTTGCGGTTCGACGTGGAAATACAGCGCTCGCCTTCCGACAACTGGTCGGGGTTCATCGCAAGGCACATCGAGCAGCCCGCAAGGCGCCATTCGAAGCCAGCCTCGCGGAAGATATCCGCCAGACCTTCTTCTTCGGCTTGCGCGCGCACAAGGCCCGAGCCGGGCACGACCATCGCGCGTTTCACGGCGATCTTCTTGCCTTTGACGATCTCAGCAGCGGCGCGCAGGTCTTCGATGCGGCCATTGGTGCACGATCCAATAAACACCGTGTCGACTTCGATATCCGCCAAAGGCGTTCCGGGCGTCAGGCCCATATAGTCGAGCGAGCGCTGCGCTGCGCCGACCTTGCCGCCTTGGAAGTCGTCAGCGGATGGAACATTTGCCGTGATCGGCAGCACGTCCTCGGGCGAAGTGCCCCACGTGACGACTGGTGCAATGTCTTCGCCCTTGATGGTCACGATCTCGTCCCACTGCGCGTCGTCATCGGAGAACAGAGTTTTCCACCAAGTCACAGCCGCTTCCCATTGCGCGCCTTTGGGGGCGTGCGGGCGGCCTTGGCAGTATTCATAGGTCTTCTCGTCAGGGGCAATCAGACCCGCGCGTGCGCCGCCTTCGATGGCCATGTTGCAGACCGTCATGCGCCCTTCCATGGACAAATCGCGGATCGCTTCGCCGCAATACTCG
>CAZPXE010000219.1:0-5872 GCA_964590545.1 uncultured Rhodobacterales bacterium
GCCTCCCCCCGAAGTATTTGGGGCGAAAGGAAGGGATTAGGTCGTGAGATACGTGTCGATAAGGGTTTTCATTCTATCGGCGTTGAAGCTGGCGAAGTGGCCCGCATGGATGGTGGAGACGGGCAACTCGCGCAGGCGGGCGAGGCTGCCGCGGTAGATGGGTTTGTCGGAGTGGTATAGGGCGTCGAGCAGTTCTCCGTCGTACAGCACGTCGCCGGAGAACAGGATGCCGGTGGCCCGCTCCAGCAGGGCGATAGAGCCGGGGGAGTGGCCGGGCAGGTGGAACACTTCCAGCACCCGGTCGCCCAGATCGAAAACGTCGCCTTCATCGGTCATGTGGGTGAGGGGCGCGGGTTTGACGCGGTAGTGTTCGTGGCTGAAACCGGCATAGGGCAGGGCGGTGAAGGTGTCCGCGATCATATAGCCGATATCGGTGACGGTGTTCTGGGCGGTGGGGTTTGCGATGATGTCGGCTTCGGCAGGGTGGCCGCAGCGACAGTCGAACTGGTGCAGCCCGCCTGCATGGTCGAAATGGGTATGGGTGGCGATCGCCGTCAGGGGGCGTTCGGTGAGGGTAGCGATCTCGGCTGTCAGCGGGCGCAGGCCCAGCCCGGTGTCGATGATCAGATCCCGGTCGCGCCCCTTCACATGCCAGATATTGCAACGCAGCCACGGGGCGACATGCGCCTCGCGGATCAGGGTGATCCCGTCCGAGAGGGTTTGGGTTTCGTACCAGCGGTCAGCGATGGGTTTGGGCATGGCGTGAGTTTGGGCGGGTTTTAGGTTAGGGCGCAAGCTGTAAACAGAAATTCAAAGCCAACGGGACCGGAAGCACGGCGAAGCCTGCGGTCCGGCGATGGCGTGGCTTGTGTCCAGAGTTGTTACTGATCGCCTCTGCCTGCCGCGGGTGCGGCAGGCTCAATTAGGCGCAGCCCCGGTTACTCCCCCTTTGCCTTCGTCTCGAAGGTCAGCCCATGCGCGGTGCGGTTCGCGAAACCGGGCCAGTAGGAATGGTCCTCTTTCGCGGTTCCGTCCTCATTCAGGGAATAGACCCCATCGCCAGCCTGCTTGGTCAGCTCAAAGAACCCCGCCTTCTCGGCATCGCCTTTCAGGTGCAAATCCATGAAGGCCGTGGCGAAATGTTGGGTGATGTTGTTCATCCGGCGCGTGTCCCAGACCGCATCGGAATAATGATCATAGGGAGACAGCCCCTCGGCCACGTTCCACGCTTCGGCAGGGGCGGGCATAGGGGCGGCGGCGTTGTGGTTGGCGTTCTCGAAGGTCAGCAGGTGGCGGTCGGTGCCCGTTGCCTCATCGAACATCGCCCGCATGGCCGGGTATTGCGAGACGTCATCGACGCCGCCCGCCATCAGCATCAGCGGGCGTGAGAAGCCGGACATGCCCGCCGCGTCCCAGAAGCCTGTATTGCGCCCCCATGGGCCAATCGCGATCATCGCCTTGATCCGCGGATCATCGGTCAGCTTGGCATGGGTATCGGAGCCCGCCAGATGTTCGGCCAGCAGCCCGCGCGGCGTGCCCCAGCTATACTCGGTCGAGGCTTGCGTCACCCCAGCCCCGCCATAGATCAGCACGCCATAGCCGCCCATCGAGTACCCAATCACCCCGGTTTGCGACGTGTCCGTGATGGCGGCGAAATCTTCGCCTATCACCGACGCCTCGCCCATCTGATCCACTACAAAGCGTTGATCCAGCGGGCGGTTCAGCAAGGTCGACCCAAACGCCGCTTGGTCGGAATAGGTGCTGTCGGTGTGGTCAATCGAGACTGTGACATAGCCCTTGGAGGCAAGGTTCTCGCCCAGATGGCTCATCAGCATCCGGTTGCCGGGATAACCGTGCGAAATCACGATCAGGGGGAATGTCTCTCCCGCAGCGGGCGCTGCGTCGCGGGCGGCCTTGCCGTGCAGTTGCGTCTTGGTCACGCCATCGCGGATCACGGTGTCATAGACCGTACCCGCCGCGGTACCGGGGGCGGCAGGATACCACATTTCGACCGTCAGGGGGCGTTCATAGGTGGGAATGGCGTCCTCGGTCACGTTCAGCACATCTATGCGGTCCGGATCGGTCAGTTCCAGTGTGCGCACGCCGATTGGATAGTCGCCATAGGCCGCCAATGCGGGCGCGTCGGGGCGGATCACATCGATGCGGTTCTCGGCAGGGGCGGGCCCCGCCAGCGTGGCGGCGGCAAGGCCTGCTGTTATGAGTGTGGTGCTGCGTGTCATAGTATCCTCCCGTTTGGTATGCGCGTTTTGCGCTGATTATCGGCATGGTTGCACGATTTGCGGGCGGATCAAGCAGGGCGTTACGTCATATCTATGCGCAAAGTGCCAGCGCCGCAGATGAACCCCACGTGAATGCGGCCCACCCGCCGCGGTCGCATCTTGCCGCCGCGCCGTGTGGCGACTACATCTGTGGCCATGCTTCGTTCCGTCGCCATAAGCCTGTCCCTGCTCGCTGCGCCTGCCGCCCTCGCACATCCGCATATCTTCATCGATGCGGGCCTGTCGATTGAGGTCGACGAGGCTGGCCGCGCCGTCGCGGTTGAGGTGATCTGGAAGTATGATGAGCTCTATTCCCTGCTGATTTTCGAGGAATATCGGCTGGATAGCGACTATGACGGCAAGCTGACCGATGCTGAGATGACGACCCTGTATGGTTTCGACACGCAATGGGTCGAGGGGTTCAACGGTGATCTGTTCGTGACTGACGCAGCCGGCAAGGCTGTGGCGTTGGGCGCGCCGACCCCGGCTGGGCTGGAGATTGAGAACGGCCAGATCGTCACCCGCCACCGGCGCGAGATTGACGTGGCCGCGAATGATCTGATGGTTCAGGTCTATGATCCGGGCTTCTACTCGGCTTACGAACTGAGCAAGGGTGTCGAGATCAAAGGCGATGGTTGCGCCGCTTTTATCGACCCGGCGGATATCGAGAAGGCGATGGAAGAGTTGGAAGAATTGCTCTTCGCCCGCCCGCAATCCGAACTGGACGATAATTTCCCCACCGTGGGCGAGAAATTCGCCGATACGGTCACGCTGTCATGCAACACCTGATCCGCCGCCACGGCGCATTTGCGGTGCTGATCGGCGCTGCGCTTGCGCTTGCGGTTTGGCTATGGGGCTATGGCGGGTCGATCCAACTGACCCTGTGGGCTGCGGACCAGCAACGCGAGGTCCAGGGCGCTTTGGCGGGCGCGCTGCGCGCAGTGCGGGGCGGTGAGGTTTGGGCCTGGGGCTCTCTGCTGGGCCTTTGTTTCGCGTATGGGTTCTTCCACGCGGCCGGGCCGGGGCATGGCAAGCTGGTGATGGGCGGCTATGCGCTGGGCGAGGATGTGCCGCGCCGCCGCCTTGTTCTGCTGACGCTGGCCGGATCGTTGGGGCAGGCGTTTACGGCGGTGCTGCTGGTTTACACCGGCGTGCTGGTGCTGGGCTGGACGCGCAGCCAGATGACCGATTTGGCCGACGGGACGCTGGCGGCGTTCAGCGCAGGCGCGATCACGCTGGTAGGGCTATGGCTTTTGTGGCGTGGGCTGCGGCGGCTGCGAGGGAGCCGCGCCACCGCGCATCACTCTCACCATCACGACCACCATCAGCACGACCACCATGATCATCACCATCACCATGATCACGATCATCATCACCACGACCACAGCCATGGCGAAGTTTGCTCCGAATGTGGCCACGCCCATGGCCCTACGGCAGAACAAGTCGCCAGCGCAACCGATTGGCGCAGCGCGCTGGGCGTGGTGCTGGCCGTTGCGATCCGCCCCTGCACCGGCGCGCTGTTCGTGCTGATCCTGACTTATGGCATGGGCATCCCGCTGGCCGGGATCGCGGGTGCTGTAATCATGGGCCTTGGCACGGCGCTGCTGACCATCGGCGTCGCCCTCGGCGCAGGCGCGCTCCGTGGCGGCCTCGCCGAACGCCTCTCCGGCACCGGCGGCTTGCGCGCCATGGCGCTGGTCGAAATCACCGCTGGCGCAATGGTCGCCCTGATTGCAAGTCAAATGGCGCTTCGGCTAATCTAAGAGCGTCGCTTTGCCCCGTGCGCACCGCCCTTTGCTTCTTCGGGTCAAAAATACTTCGGGGGGAGGCCGCAGGCCGGGGGGCTGGCCCCCTAGCCAATCTCAGCCAAACGCGCCAACGCCTCTTTCAGCTTCGCCTCTTCTTCCTCCCGCGCAGCAAGGTTCGCGCGGGTTTCGGCGACCACCTCCTCCGGCGCGCTTTCGGCGAATTTGGGGTTCTTCAGCCGCCCACGCAGCCCGCCAAGTTCCTTGGCCAGCTTGCCTAGGGTCTTTTCCAGCCGCGCCTTTTCCTCGGCCACGTCGATCACACCTTCCAGCGGCAGCCCAAAGGACCCACCGGGCAGGGCGAGCGTCACGGTCCCTTTCGGGAACTCCGCAACCTCTTCAAGGCTTTCGATCCGGGCGAGGCGTTTGATCATCGTCTCATTCGCCGCGAAGGCTGCTTTGGCTTTGCCCGTGAAGCCGGTCACGACCATCGGCACGTAAGCCCCCGCAGGGACGTGCATCTGCGCACGGGCGGAGCGGGTTTGTTCGATCATCGCGATGGTCCAACCAAGTTCCGCGTCGGCGTCCTCGTCCACCAGTTCCGCGCCATAGGTCGGCCAGTCGGTGAGCATCAGGTGATCACCGCGCGTCGCCAGTTTGCCCCACAACTCTTCCGTAATGAACGGCATGATCGGGTGCAGCAGAATCAACGCCTGATCGAGGGTCCAAGCCAGCGTCGCTTGGGTCTCGGCTTTCAGCGCGGTGTCCTCGCCCATCAGGATCGGCTTTGACAGTTCCAGATACCAATCGCAGAGCTTGCCCCAGACGAAGGCATAGAGCGACGTCGCCGCGTCGTTGAAACGGAACGCCTCCAACGCCGCGTCCACGTCTTCGCGCACGCGACCCGTCTCGCCAATGATCCATTTGTTCACAGCGGCGGTCGGGGTCGGCATCTCGGTCGGCGCGCCGCCCGCATAAGCGTCATTCATCTCCGCGAACTTCGCGGCGTTCCACAGCTTGGTCCCGAAATTCCGGTAACCTTTGATCCGCTCCAGATCCAATTTCAGCACCCCGCCAAGCGCGGCCATGGCGGCGGACGAAAAGCGCAGCGCGTCCGCGCCAAATTCGTCGATGATCTCGAGCGGGTCGACGACATTGCCGAGCGATTTGGACATCTTCTTGCCCTTCGCATCGCGCACCAGACCGTGCAAATACACGGTATCAAAGGGGATTTTCCCCGTCACCGCCAATTGCATCATCATCATCCGCGCCACCCAGAAGAACAGGATATCCTGCCCCGTGACCAGTGTGGAGGTCGGGAAATACTTGGCGAGCGCCTCGGTGTTCTCAGGCCAGCCCAGCGTGCCGATGGGCCACAGGCCCGACGAGAACCACGTGTCCAGCACATCGGGGTCGCGCCATAGCTTGATCGGTTGACCGTTCTCGTTGAACGGCTCGGACATGCTCCCGGCCGCGTGTTCCGCGCTGTCGGGCAGCAAGTATCCGAACGCGCCGGATTTTTGGTAATACTCGACCGCTTTCATATAGGCGTCGCGTTTGGTCGCGCCGCAGAAATGCACGGGGTCCGTGAGATCCCATGTATCGGAAGCCTCGCCATTTTCATCTTCAAAATGCGTGACGCGCGGCCCGTACCAAACCGGGATCTGGTGGCCCCACCACAGCTGGCGCGAGATGCACCAGGGCTCGATGTTTTCCAGCCAGTGGAAGAACACCTTCTCCCCGCTTTCCGGCATGATCTTGGTGCGGCCTTGGCGGACGGCCTCGAGCGCGGGCTCTACGATCTTCGCGCTGTCCACAAACCACTGATCCGTCAGCGCCGGTTCGATG
>CAZPXE010000220.1:0-5870 GCA_964590545.1 uncultured Rhodobacterales bacterium
GCGCGCTGCGGCATGGGGCGCTGTGGGTGTTTGACAGCGATCTGGTCACGGACCGACGGACCAAGGCGCTGGCGCCCGGCGCGTTGGCGGTGCTCGAGGATGCAGGCCGTGCGCCACTGGGGCTGGCCACAGTAAACCCCGGCTCGCGCATCATTGCGCGTATTCTGGATCGCGACCCCGACGCGCAGATCGACACCGCATGGTTTGCCGCCCGCCTGCGTGCAGCATTGGCCTTGCGCGCGCAACTGTTCGACGGCTCCGTTCTACCGCCTGATCCATGCCGAGGCTGATGGGCTACCCGGTGTCATCATTGACCGCTTCGGCGACACCGCCGTGATCCAACCCAACGCGGCCTGGGCCGAGGCGCATCTGGACGCGTTGACCGAGGCGCTGACCGAGGCAACCGGCATCACCACAATCCTCAAAAACGCCTCCGGTCGCGCGCGCTCGCTGGAAGGGCTGGACGAAAGCTCGGCCACGCTGACCGGCAGCGCCCCCGATGCGCCGATCCCGGTGCCGATGAACGGCGCGACTTATATGGCGGATCTGATGGGCGGGCAGAAAACTGGGCTGTTCTATGATCAACGCCCCAACCACGCTTTTGCTGCCGGGCTGGCGCAAGGCGGGGCGGTTCTTGATGTATTTTCCCATGTGGGCGGCTTCGGGCTGGCGGCGCTGGCAGGTGGTGCGGCGACTGCGCTTTGCGTTGATGGTTCGGCCCCGGCACTGGCGCTGGCCGGGCAGGGGGCAGAGGCGATGGGCGTTGCGGACCGCTTCCAAACCCGCCAAGGAGATGCGTTTGCGGTCCTCGCCGCGCTGCGCGAAGAAGGCGCGACGTTTGACATGGTCATCTGCGACCCGCCCGCCTTCGCGCCCACGAAAAAAGCCCTCGAAGCCGGCCTGCGCGCCTATGAGAAAACCGCGCGCGCCGCTGCGTCGCTGGTGCGGGAGGGTGGTATCCTTGGCCTGTGTTCCTGCTCGCACGCCGCCAGCCTCGACAAATTCCGCAGCGCTTGTGCGCGCGGCATCGGGCGGGCGGGCCGATCGGGGCGGATCATCCACACAGGCTTTGCCGGGCCAGACCATCCGACATTGCCGCATCTGGCCGAAACCGGCTATCTCAAGGCGCTGTTCTTTTCCCTATGAAACTGCTGCTCGACGCCTGCGTTCTTTACCCGACAGTGATGCGCGAGATGCTGCTGGGCGCGGCCAAAGCGGGCCTTTTCACCCCCCTCTGGTCCGAGCGGTTGCTCGAAGAATGGGCGCGCGCCGCGCGCAAGCGTGACCCGCTGCAAGAGGTGCAGGCGCGGGGGGAAATTGCCCTTTGCAAAGCGGCTTTTCCGGGCGCAGTGGTCACGCCGCCGCCAAGTCTTGCGGCCCGGCTCTGGCTGCCTGATCCGGCGGATATTCACGTGCTAGCTGCGGCAATTGAAGGCTCGGCCGACAAGATCGTGACGCTGAATGCCAAGGATTTCCCGCGCAATATCCTTGCCGAAGAAGGGTTGAACCGCGTTGATCCCGATACTCTGCTGACGGGGTTTTTCGGCACGGATCGAGAGGCAATCGAAGCCGCCGCAACCGCCGTCCATGCCGAGGCGCGCAGGCTGTCCGGTAAAGAGTGGGAGATGCGCCCCCTGATGAAGAAAGCGCGCCTGCCGCGCCTTGGAAAAATATTGGGCAGCGTCGGTGACTGAGGTCGCGGCGCTCAAAACGGCATGGTCGCGCAGGGCCTACTGCAAATAGGCCTCGGTTGCCTGATTTAGCTGCTTCAATACGGATTTATTGAATTTCAATGCTTTCTTCAGGTCCGTGTCCGATACAGCCTCCCCGGCCAGTGCGGCGTCAAAAATGGGCCGCATCTTGCTCCAAAACAGTTTAGCGGTGCGAAAGTTCCGCCCAATCCGCGCGTTCGGCGGTGGTGGCAGCCCCGCACCACCCTCCATGAGGTCGTCAAAGCCCTGATCGAAAGCGGCGAGTGTGCGGGCAAGCTGCGAGATCATGTCCGGGCCGCCAATGTTGAACAGGACGAAGCAAAGTTCGGTAAATACCTGTTGTGAACGCAGTTGCTGAGACGCAGCGGCCACGAGCCCACGGCGGCGGTCATTATCCAGTCGGTTGTTACCGTAGGTGTCCATCATATGCAGCGCCAGCGCGTCTGAACCGCTTTGCACGTGGCTACGTTCATCGATCATTTGCCCGACGACGATAGAATGGTAGTCACCATGCACGATCTGTTGAATGACCGGGCGATAGGTTTGCCAAAGCTGGCGCGCGTCTTGGATTTTCTGCCGGGTTTGCGGGTCGTCCTCAGCCAGAAGACCGAGCCATTCATGGCCGCTGAGCAGCCCCTCAAGCACAGTGTCGTAGGTGTCCATCTGCTCGACCGCCTGGGCTTGCGCGGTTTTCGCATCCAGTTGGGTCATCGCAAAACACGCCGATTGCGTCATTGTCTCAAGCAATGTGGCCTGACGCGCGGACAGGTTGATCTTTTGCGCCGCACTCCGCCCCGGGTCGGTGGCGGCGGACAGGCCATAGGACAGGGGTAGCAAACAGCCGATCAGAAAGGAAAGATTTAGCACACGCAATTGCATAACCCGACCCGCAAAAAACACCGATTGCTCGCACGTATCACACGGGGTGTGAGCACCGGGTTAACGCCGGATGGGGTGCGACAAAAAAGCGAAGGTTCTCACTCCGGCAGCCCGCCCCATTTCGCTTCCAGTTTCTCAATCGCCGCGATCCGCTCGGGCGTTTTTGGATGGCTCAGGAACCATGCGGGCATTGCGCCCATATTGGTCTTGGTCAGCGCCTCCAGCTTGCCAAACAAGCTCTTTTGCGGTGCGACGCCAATTCCGGATTTGGCCAGCAGCGCGGCGGCATAGGCATCCGCCTCATACTCATCACCGCGGGACAGGCGCGCGACCAGCAGCGAGGTGATGCTATTGGCGATCCACACTCCGATCCCCGGCAGGAACCGGCTGAGCACCATCCCAAGCGCGGCGCGCAGGGCGTTCTGACCGGAAAAGTCGATCATCCGCCGCCGGGAATGGCCCAGGGCGACATGCCCCAACTCATGCGCGATAACGCTGGACAGCTCCTCTGCCGTGACCTCACCGGCCTTGTATTTGTTGTAAAATCCACGCGTGATGAAGATGCGCCCATCGGGGGCTGCAAGGCCATTCACCGGCTCCACCTCATAGATATGCACCTTGATCCGCGGCAGGTCGAGCGCGGCGGCCATGCGATCGCACAGCGCCATCAGGTGTGGGTCTGCCAGTTCGCTCGATTGCGCATCAAGCTGCTTGGCCAACCGCCAGGCGGAGAAGCGGTACATCACAAGACCATAGACAATGGCCAGAAGGATCGGAGCGATTTTGAACATGGGTCTAATATGGGCAGCTTGCTTAGGTTTTCCAGCGCACCGGGACCGAGAGTGGCCCGCGAAACGCCCAGCCTTGCATTTGCACTTCGCCCGCCAGTTCGAGCCCCGGCAGTGCGTCAAACAGCATCGGCAGGGCAACATCGGCCACCAGACAGCGCGACGCCGCTGCTCCGGCGCAGAAATGCGGGCCAGCGCCGAAGGGAATGGCGGGGCCAGTGTCGCGGGTCAGATCGAACGTATCGGGCCGCTCGAAATGCGCAGGATCGCGCCCTGCGGCGCTGTACATCAGGAACATGCGCGCCTCAGCAGGCACAGAAATGCCTTCAAATTCAGTGTTCTGCGTCACACGCCGGGGCGACATGCCGATTGGCGAATGCAGCCGGACATATTCCATGAACGCTGCCGCCCAGTTGCCGTCCAGCGTGGCCAATTGCTCTGGGTGCCTGAGCAGTGCCCAAACCGTCCCCGCAATCGCATCGCGCGGCTCATTCTGCCCGCCAGAGATCACCAGTTTGATATTGGCGCGCGTATCCGCGTCCGCGAGCCCGGCTTCTTGCTGCACCGCAAGGCAAGAGAGCGGCGGGGGCGCGGCGGCTTGGCGGGTGATATGGTCATCAATCAAGCCCGTCGCCGCATGACACCGCGCTTCAATCGCTGGATCGCCCGCATAATTGGCGCAACCGTCGATCATTGCTTGGCTCACATGGTCCATCTCTGCATTGCTCAGCGTCTCAAGCCCCGTAATCGCCCGCAGCGCTTCGGCGGAGACAGGTAGCGCAAAATCCTGCATCACATCGCAGGCCCCACGCGGGCGCAGATCGTTCAGAATGCGCGCGCAGGCTGCTTCAAACATCGGCTTCCAATGCTGCGCCACGGTCCGAGGGCTGAGCGCCGGAAACAGCGCCCGCCGCTGGCGCATGTGATCGTCCCCATCCCGCCGCATCATGTTTTGCCCCATCAGCTGCGTCATCAGCCCGCCCGGCTGGTCGGAAGAGAGGATATCAACCCGCTTTTCCCAGCGGTGAATATCGTCGCGCCGCGTCATCAAATGCGCGTCCAGTTGCGGGACATAGACAATGGGCGCGACGTCTCGCATCTGCGCCAAAGCCGGATAGGGGTCAGCGGCGAAGGCGGGCGGGTCAATCGTGAATTCAGGCGTCGTCATGCGCCGATCCTAGCCCCCCTTGCCGCAAAGCCGCAATCCCGGCTAGGCTTCGTGCATAGATTGAGTGATTTGACCGACGAGGCCCGATTTGGACGGCAATATCTTCATCAGTTACCGGCGCGGCCCGGACAGCAACGCGGCGGGGCGGCTTTACGACCGGCTTGAGCGGAACTTTCCGCCTGAAAGTCTGTTTTTTGACATCGACAGCATCCCTATAGGGGTGGATTTCGCCCAGCATATCCAAGGCGAAGTGGAAAAATGCGACGTGCAACTGGTGGTGATCGGCCCCGGCTGGCTGGAGAACCTGGAGCGGCTGCAAAGCCCCGACGATTTTGTCCGGCTGGAAATCGAAGCCGCGCTGGAGCGTAGTGACATCCCTGTGGTCCCGCTGCTTTTCGATGGGGCGCAGATGCCCACGCGCGACGACCTGCCGGACAGCTTGCACCCGCTGGTGCGGCGCAATGCGATCATGGTCAGCCACACCCAGTTTGCTCAGATCGTCGATGGGCGGCTGACGGTGCAGTTGAAAGAGGTGATTGCGCAGGCGGCGGAGGCGCAGAAGGCGGCGGAGGCTGCACTGGCGCAAGCTCAGGCTGAACGGGCTAGGCAGCTTGCTGAAAGAGTACGCGAAGAACAATTGAAGCTGCAAAAGTTGGAGCAGGCTGAACAAGAGGAGAGAGACCGCGCAGAGCAAGCGAAAAGCTATCTAGAAAAATCACAAAGAGCAGCTAACGAGCAGCGCGAGCGAGCGGAAGCCGAAGCCGAGCGCAAAAGCAGACTAATTTCCGAATCTCCGGACGAGGCGAACGACTTAGAGGGTAAGTCCCAAGGAGTTGTTCATCAAACTCGCCGTGCAAGAATTTTGTCTAGGGACCTCTCCCCTGCGAAACGCGGTGCGTTGGGGATCGTTTTGATCGTTTTCGTTTTGGCTGGAGCGGCGGCCTTGACGTCAAACCTGAAGCAAGAAGAAACGCTTAATGGATATACGCTTTTGAGCCACGGGTCCTGCGACGGTTCTGTACTGCAACGCAACACCGGAAATTACACAACACGTTCATGTCTCTCGCTGTGCACAGAAACAGAGAAGTGCTCAGGCATCTATTACAACCGAATCAAGGGCACTGCGACGTGCAATCTGTATCAAGGGACGATCAAAGGCGGAGCCAATAGTCAGTTTGGAGATCGCGTGTGCTACGCAGCACCTTGATCCCTAACGCGACAACTCCCGCATCCCCCGCGCCAGCCCGTCCAGCGTCATCGGCACCATGCGGTCCTTGCCGAAAATCTCTTGGATCATCGAAATCGAGTGCGTGTAGTTCCAGT
>CAZPXE010000221.1:0-5830 GCA_964590545.1 uncultured Rhodobacterales bacterium
AGGATTTCGCCCGTCTGCCCCGGTACGGCACGCACAATGGCGGCGGCAGTCTCATCACAGCTGCTTTCGATTCCAAGGCATAGAAGGGGATCGGACATGGGCGCGTTTCGTTGCAACATCAGCCCGACGCAGGTACCACTGACGCGCCGGTCAAACAATCCCGGCGCAACTGGCGTTTCCTTATGCCCCATCCAACCGCGACCCTTCTTTTGACACGCCCGCGCGGCGCGTCCGATAGGTTTGCGGCCCAGATCACGCCCGTCTTGCCGAGCTGGGTAGAGGTGGTGATTTCCCCGCTACTCGAGATTCGCGCCTTGCCGCACGCGATTGATCTCGCACGTTATCGCGCAGTGATCTTTACCTCTGCCCAAGCCATCCCGCTTGTGCCGCCGGGCGCCGGAAGGACAGCCTTCTGTGTCGGCCAAGAAACAACCCGCCGCGCGGCAGAGGCCGGATGGGATGCACAATGCGCTGGGGCGACGGCGGATGCGTTGGTTGCTCAAATTTCAGGCAGCAATCCTATCGGTCCAATATTGCATATCGGCGGGGCGCATCGTCGCGGGGATATCGCCGCGCGCCTGACGGTTCATGGGATCGAAACACAGGAAGTCAGCGTTTATGATCAGGTGGCGATCCCGCTTTCCGATCAAGCACAAACCGCCTTGGCCGCCCAAAAACCGGTGATTGCACCGCTTTTTTCCCCGCGAACTGCCCGCTTGTTTCGGGGCAACCTCACAGAAGTGGCGCAAGTGCATATCGTCGCAATGAGTGAAGCCATCGCTTCAGAACTGGATCAAATGTCTGTGCGGCATATCTGGATAGCTAAGACGCCGGATGCGGATGCCATGCAAGTTGCGATCCTGAAGGCGGTCAGTTGGGTTGAGGCGGGCGGCGCTCCGCTGTAAGTTTGTCAGGGTGGCGTGACACCCGAAAAAGAATCGAAGGACAGTTTATCGTGGCAGAAGAGACGAGTGCGTCTGACAACAACACCACTTCTGCACCGGTCCGTGCAGATGCTCAGCAAGGCGGTAAAGGAACCTTTGTTCCGCTGATTTTCGGGGGCGCGGTGGCCTGCGCACTGGGTTTTTTCGGCGGCCAGATAGACGCGGTTGAGGAGCGTTTGGGTTTCGGCGACAGTGACGACAGTGCTCTGGTGGAGCAATTGGACGCACAAGCTGCCACCATATCCGAACAATCAACGGCCATCGAAGCCCTGACCACGCGTCTGGAAGAAGTTGCCAATGCCACGCCGGAAATTGACCTCTCCGCCATCACAGGTGCGATCGAAGAGCAATCGACCGGGCTGACCGAGCAAAGCGACGCCCTTGCGACGCAAGCGGATGCGCTCGCCGCGCAAACTTCCGCCTTGGCTGATTTGGCGAGCCGGGTTGAGGACGTCGAAAAGCGCCCCATGACCGAAGGTCTGTCCGAAGAGGCAATCGCGGCCTATGAGGCTGAGTTGGAACGCCTGCAAGGGTCTGTCACTGAGCAGCAAGCCGAAATGCAAAGCGTCATTGGCGCGCAGCAAACGGAGATGCAAACCGTGATCGCGGCGCAGCAGGCCGAATTGCAAGCTGTGATCGACGCCCAGCGCGCCGAGATTGAAACGTTGATTGCAGATGCCAAAACATCCGAGACATCTGCAGCAGCGCAGGCCCAGGCCGCGCTGGCCCGCGCCGCAATGAGCCAGATCATCACCGCTGTTGAAAGCGGTGCGCCTTATGCAGACGCGCTGGCTGAGTTGCGGGCCGCTGGTGGTACCGAAGTGCCAGACGCACTGGCCGCAACAGCGGAAAGCGGCGTTCCGACGTTGACGACCCTGCAAACCGAATTCCCTGCTGCCGCGCGGGCGGCTTTGGCGGCGGCCCGGTCTGAAGACAGTTCAGATGAGAGCGGCGGTGGCCTCGGCTCTTTCCTGCAAAAACAACTGGGCGCGCGGTCTGTGACCCCGCGTGACGGCGATGACCCTGACGCGGTTCTAAGCCGGACTGAAGCGGCTGTGCGCGAAGGCCGTTTGGGAGATGCTCTGGGCGAGGTTGCGAGCCTGCCGGAAGGTGCGAAAGCGGCTCTTTCCGACTGGCTCGCCTTGGCTGAGACCCGCCACGCGGCCTCTGAGGCCTCGAATCAATTGATGTCGGCGCTGGCCGCGAACTGAGGAAGATGTAATGCTCTGGTCTTTGTTGAAAATTATCATCTTCATGGCTGCCATCGCCGCGCTGGCGTTCGGGGTCGAGTTCCTGATCAATTATGAAGGCGGTATTCAAGTCACTTTCGGTGGCATGGAGTACAGCTTTAACCCGTTCTTCTCGGTTCTGGGATTGGTCGTTCTGGTCGTGGGCGTCTGGGTGCTGCTCAAGCTGCTGTCGCTGCTGCTTGCCACATGGAAGTTCATGAATGGCGATGAGACGGCGCTGTCCCGCTATTTCGACCGCAACCGTGAACGCAAAGGCTATGCCGCGCTGTCCGAAGGGTTGATGGCGCTCGCCTCGGGCGAAGGGCGCACCGCGATGGCGAAGGCCGAAAAGGCGCAGAAATATCTGGGCAAGCCGGAGCTGACCAATCTGCTGACCGCTCAGGCGGCCGAGATGGCAGGGGATAAGCGAAAGGCCGAAGAAACCTATCGCAAGCTGGTTGAGAACGAGAAAACCCGCTTCGTCGGTGTGCGTGGGATCATGAAGCAAAAGCTTGCGGATGGGGATACCGACACCGCGATGAAGCTGGCTGAAAAGGCCTTTGCCCTGAAGCCGCGCCACGAAGACACGCAAGATGTGCTGCTGAAACTGCAAGCGCAGAAGCAGGATTGGAAAGGCGCACGTCAGACCCTGAACGCGAAGCTCAAGCATGGTTCGCTGCCCCGCGATGTGCATAAGCGCCGCGATGCGGTGCTGGCGTTGACCGAAGCCAATGAAGTGCTGGCCGAGGGCAAGACCATCGAGGCGCGTGAGGCTGCGATTGCTGCCAACAAGCAATCCCCCGATCTGATCCCCGCCGCCACGATGGCTGCGCGGGCCTATATCGAACAGGGCAAGCCAAAGCTGGCTGTGCGCATTCTCAGGAAAGCATGGGAAACGCAGCCGCATCCCGACCTTGCCGCCGCCTTTGCGGAGATTGATCCGAATGAGACGCCAGCGGCGCGGGTCAAACGCTTTGCCGTGCTCACCCGCTTGCATCCCGACCATGCCGAAACGCGGATGCTGCTGGCCGAGTTGAACATTGCCGCCGAAGATTTCCCTGCGGCGCGCCGTGCGCTGGGGGATCTGATCGAAACTAACCCGTCCGCGCGCTCGGTTACTATCATGGCCGCGATTGAGCGGGGTGAGGGTGCGTCCGACACCATCGTCAAAGGCTGGCTCGCCAAGGCGCTGACCGTCTCGCGCGGGCCGCAATGGGTCTGCGATAACTGCTCTCACATCCACGGCGCATGGATGCCGGTGTGTGAAAATTGCGAGAGCTTCGATACCCTGACGTGGAAAACCCCGCCGATGGCTGAAATGGCGACGCCCACAGGGATGCAGATGCTGCCACTGATCGTAGGTGCGTTGGAGGACAAGTCTGAGGACGACATCCCCGAAGCCGAGATCGTGGACGTGACAGCAGATACATCCGAACCGGTCGAGGCCGAAGTCGAGCAGAAGGCGAGTTAACCCTCGCCGCGCCAGCGATACGGCGCATCCACCCCGGCGTATGATGGCCCGAAAATCTCCAACCCGGCAGCGCTGCGAAACAACGGCGGTGCTGGAAGGATGACAACGGATACATGCAGGCCTTCGCGGGCGTCGGGGTTTGAAATCTGCGCCTGAGCGTCCTGATCAAACAGACAAATCAAGTCTGGCACTGTGGCATGGACGGCCCCGTCGATCCAGCAGGCCATGTTCTCGTTCTTGACGCTGATGCGCATGGTTTGACCGCTATTGTCACCTGACCCCGAAACCATGACCTCGCCCAAGGTGAATCCATGTTCTGTGGTATAGCGACAGGCGCTGATCTCGCCTTCGAACGCAACAAACCCACCTCCTTGTGCAGCGATCAAAGGCGCCACGTCCTCTCCGCGCGTCCGGGCCGCGCGCCACGTTTTGCCAAGCGCCAGCGCGTTTGAAATCGTTCCTTCGATCAAGACGCTCCGCAGGTCGCGCATCGGCAATGCGTGATCAATGGCCGCAATATCATTTCGGCTGACCGTGGACAGCGCCCGCACGATGGTTTCGGCCCGCATGTCATCGCGGATACCGTCCAATACGAAGTCTTCACCAAACCAGTTGGCGGCATAAATCGGCGCAGCGGGCAGCCCGGCAAGGTAATAGGCGGAATGGGTAATCTCTGGCACTGCGCGTCCGGCGGGGTCAGCGTCCACGACCACATGATCGCTCATGGCGGCGGCATAGAACGCGGCGGCGGTGTTTGAGCCACCCATTTCGCACGGAACCGTACCGAAAAAGGTCTGGCCCAGATGGGTTTGAAATGCGTCATACGCGTCCAACAGCGGATGGCGCGCCCGGCGCGGCAGGCTGTCATATCGTGCGGCTTCTTCCGCACTGACCTGCGAAATCGCGCCGAGCATGTAGGGGGTGCAGATCACCGCGTCATCCGGCACCTCTTCGACAGAGGCGAGGCGAAAGCGTTTGCCCGCCGCCAAGGCCTCGTCGATCATGTCGATCCCTTCCTGCAGATCACCACCCCCGCCGGCGCCAAGGATCGCCGCGCCGTTCAGGATGTCGTCCAAGTCTTGCCGGGTCAGATCGCGCATGTTTTGCCCTTTCTAAATTGCCTGCAGGATCAGGCTTAGCCCCATAACCGACAGAACCAGCAGGATCAGCCTGCGGAAGGCTTCAGGCGGTAGCCGGTCGCGGATACGCTCACCAAATCGTAGCCCGAACACGATCAACCCGGTGCCAATGATCGACAGGATCAGCGCATCACTTGTGAACAGGCCCAGCCGGTTCAGACCCACCGCCATGATCAGGCTGGACAACGTGAAGGAGCAGTTCACCGCCTGAATAAACATGTTCCGCGTCAATCCCAATGACATCAGAAACGGCACCGATGGCATCACCTGAGAGCCGGTGAGCCCGTTGACCGTCCCCGTCAGCAGTCCGCTGATCGGCGCAAGGGGGCGTTCCAGCCCGGTAGGCAATCGCAGGTTGGGCGTCGCGAAGGAAAACGCGCACCAAAGCAGCATCATCAGGCCCAGAACCGCCCCGGCCTGTACCCCATCGACCATCGCGAGTGCCGACAGGCCCAGCACTAGCCCCGGCACCGTTGCCAACAGCATGGGCCAGAACCGCGCCACCGTTTCCCGAAACTGCCCTGCGCCATACATCACCACCAGATTGGACGAGATGGACGGAATGATCACCAGCGGCAGCGCCTCTTTCAGCCCTACAATCAGCGTCAGAAAAGGCAGGCAGGTGGTCGAAAACCCCAGCCCCGTCAGCCCCTTGGCGCTCGCCGCCAGAAGGTAGGTCCCAAGGATCGCAATGATCTGCCACAGCGCATAATCCATCCCGCGCCGCTAGCCGTCCAGCGTCGCGACCAGATGATCCATCGCGGCTTGCACCCCGCCGGGCCTATAGGCGACACCTGCGCGATTGAGGCCCATCTCAACCCCGCAGAGCGTGCCCATCAGCATCAGATCGTTGAAATCCCCCAAATGCCCGATGCGGAACACCCGGTCGGCCACTTTGTTCAGGCCAGTGCCAAGGGACATATCGAAGCTGTCCAAAATTTCGGCCCGCAGCGCGTCGGCGCCTTTATCATCCGGCATGAGAACCGCTGTCAGGCTGTTCGAGCGTTCGTGTTCGTTCTGAGCAAGGATCTCCAAACCCCAAGCCTC
>CAZPXE010000222.1:0-5822 GCA_964590545.1 uncultured Rhodobacterales bacterium
ACATCGATCACCGAAATCACCGGGATGGAGGGCGACGTGATTTCGATGCAGGAAGTGTTCCGGTTCCAGCGCGTCGGCCTGACACCGGAAAACAAGATCATCGGACATTTCACCGCAACGGGCGTGCGTTCACACTTCTCGGAACGCTTCCGTCTGTGGGGTTATGACCTGCCCACCTCCATCTACGAGCCGGTCGCGGCGCAATAACAAGGACCTGAGGCACAAAACATGAGTGCAGAACCAATCATTTACGGATTGATCTTTATCGGCGTCCTTGTGCTGGTCGAAGGTCTGTATCTGGTCGCCTTCGGCAAATCGATCAGCCTGAACAGCCGCGTCAACCGCCGGCTTGAGATGCTCAACAAGGGCGACAGCCGCGACGAGGTGCTGGAAAAACTCCGCAAGGAGATGCAACAGCACATGAAAGCGCGGTCGATCCCGCTGTATTCCCTTCTCGCCGACAAGGCGCAGAAGGCGGCGATTGCCTTTACGCCCAAGCAGTTGATGATGATCATGGGCCTCGTGTCCGCCGTGGCTTTCATGGGCCTGACCATCGGGACCGAGACCGAAGTGCCCGTGCGGGTGATGATGTCTATCGTGCTTGGCGTAGGCGGCGTTTACTTCTGGGTGTCGTCCAAGGCCAATAAACGCCTCTCGATGCTCGAAGAGCAACTGCCTGATGCCATCGAACTCATGGTGCGTAGCTTGCGCGTCGGTCACCCCTTCTCGTCGGCAATTTCCATTGTGGCGAAAGAGGTTGCGGACCCGCTGGCCTCAGAATTTGGGGTGATTGCCGATGAAAGCTCCTATGGCCGCGACATTGGCGAAGCGCTGAAGGATATGGCCGAGCGGCTGGATATGCAGGATTTGCGATTCCTCGCTGTCGCCGTGACGATCCAGCAGCAATCCGGTGGTAACCTGGCGGAAATCCTTGCGGGCCTTTCTCATGTGATCCGCGCCCGCTTCCGCCTGTTCCGCCGCGTCAAAGCGATCACGGCAGAGGCGAAATGGTCCGGCAAGTTTCTGTCCGGCTTCCCTATCGTCGCGCTGATCGTCATCAACGTATCAGACCCGGGCTATTATGACGAAGTGCGCGAACATGCCCTGTTCATTCCGGCCTGTTTCTTCGTGGGTATCATGCTCGCGCTGAACCTCTATGTCATGCGCATTCTAACGAATATCAAAGTCTAAGCGGGAGAGAGCGAGATGGGTTTTCTGCAACCAATCAATGACTTGCTAGTCCAGTATCTCGGCCCTCTGGGCCCGATCATCGTGGTGGGCGTTCTGGGCATTGTGATCGTCGCGATCACCATCTCGATGATGCTCGCCCAGCCCGAAGACCCGCTGGACAAGCTGAAAAAGAGCGCCGCGCGCCAAGGCACCGCGCTTGTGCCACAGCGTGAACAGCTGCGCCAAGGTGGACGGAACGAACAGCTTGAGAAGTTCTCGAAGTTCCTCGAACCACAAGACGTCGCCGAGATGTCAAAGCTGGAACTGACCATGCGGCAGGCGGGCTATTCGTCTAAGGACAGCGTGCGTATGTTCCATGCCGCGCAGTTCATCCTTGGCATTGCGGGTCTGATCCTTGGCACTGTCTATGTGATGTTTTTCCTCGGCGATGACGCTGGCACGCAAAAAACGATGATGTATGCGCTCGGCCCCGGCGGCGTTGGCTACTACATCCCGAAATACTGGATCACCAAACGCGTCGAAGAGCGGCGCGAGGCGATCACCTCGGGCTTTCCCGACAGCCTCGACATGCTGCTTGTCTGCGTCGAAGCCGGTCAATCAATGGATCAGGCGATTGCCCGCGTGGCCAAAGAACTGCGCGCCTCCTGCCCGCCACTGGCGGATGAGCTTGAGGTGGTGTCCTACGAAATGAAGGCCGGCAAGGATAAAAACACCGTGCTTCAGGACATGGGCGAGCGCTGCGGCGTGCAGGATGTGTCCTCTTTCGTGACCGTTCTGGTGCAGTCGGCCACCTTCGGTACATCCATCGCGGAGGCGCTGCGGGTCTATGCGTCGGAAATGCGCGACAAGCGCGTGATGCGCGCCGAAGAGGCTGCCAACAAGCTGCCGACAAAGATGACACTGGCCACAATGATGCTGACCGTTCCGCCGCTGCTGGTCATTCTGGTCGGCCCGTCGGTTCACGGAATTACGATGCTGGGCAAGATGTAATAACAGGCGCGTACACATGACGCGGCCCCGCGTCAGGCGTGATTCAATTGCCGCACTGATCACAGGAAACCCGCCGCCGCGTGGGTTTTCTTTGCATCTATGCGCCGCATTGAGGCAGTGTGCTCACAAAATAAGATCGAGCAGGTCTCAATAACACATGACTAACTTCGCGGCGGTTCCCCTTATGACCCGCGCTGGCGCCCTCGTTTTGGCACTGGCGCTGTCTGCATGCAGTAGCACCACCAAAGTCGGCAACGAGCCGGACGGCGTCTTCGCGCCGGGGGTGGATACGTCCTTCGTGGCGCGCAACCAGTTCGAAAACGGGCTGGAAGTTGGCCACCGCCTGATCGCCGCTGGCGAGTATGAGCTTGCCCTGCGCGCCTTTACCCGCGCCGCCATTGATCAGGGCGAAACCGATGCCGAGATCCTGCTTGGCATGGGCACAGCCAATCTCGGCCTTGGCCGCATGGGCCAATCCGAAGAAATGCTGCGCCTTGCCATCGAAAAAGAAGGCAACTGGCCGGAACTGTGGAACAATCTTGGCGTCGTGCTGATGGAGCGCGGCAAAATCAATGAGGCCGAACAGGTCTTTCGCAAGGCCTATGCGCTCGACAATGGCGAAAGTGACTCAATCCGGGACAATCTGAGATTGGCGCTATTAAAATCCGAAAATCCTGTTAATCTTCAGGACCAAGAAAACGACTATAAATTGGTGCGACGTGGCAGCAGTGATTATCTGATCCGCCGCGCGACATCATAAGAGGCAGTAGCAGTAAAAGGACGCACAAAATGCGCCACCCTATCCTTTTCTCCCTGTGTATTGGCGGTGCAGTGGCCCTGTCTGCCTGCGCGCCCAGTCCCGATGAAACCGTGGACCGTGCGTTTCAGGACGTAAATGTTATCGATGAATCCAACCTCAATGACGTGATGCTGACGGTTGCGGACCCCAACGAAGCGGTGGCTTACTTCACCCGCTCCATACGCGAGAGCCCCGAGCGCATCGACCATCATCGCGGGCTGGCCTCGTCGCTGATCCGCGCCAAGCGCACCACCGAAGGCGCGGCGGCGTTCAAGAAAGTCGTGTCGATGGAAGGCGCGACCGATGATGACCGCGTTGACTATGCCGATGCGCAAATCCGTTCAGGCGACTGGGCCGGGGCGGAAAAGACGCTCGACGCAATCACACCAACCCATGAGACCTTCAAGCGCTACCGTCTGGAGGCCATGGTCGCCGACAGCCAGCAAGATTGGAAGAAGGCCGACAGCTTTTACGAGACTGCGATTGGCCTGACCACGCGCCCGGCTGGCGTCATGAACAACTGGGGGTACTCCAAGCTGACGCGCGGTGATTTCAAAGAGGCCGAGCGGCTCTTTGGCGAAGCCATTCGCAATGATAACAAGCTGTTCACCGCCAAAAACAACCTGATCCTTGCCCGCTCTGCGCAGCGCAATTACACACTGCCTGTGATCCCGATGGACCAGATAGAGCGCGCGCAACTGCTGCACACCATGGCTCTGTCCGCGATCAAGCAGGGAGATGTGCAAACCGGCAAGGGCCTGCTTCGCGATGCGATTGAAACCCACCCGCAGCATTTCGAGGCCGCGGTGCGTGCCTTGCGTGCGCTGGAACCCAATAGCTCGGCAGGCTAACAGCGCATGGTTCTGACGCAGTTCGAAGCTTGGGTCTATCTGCCCTTCGTGCTGCCGATTTGCCTCTATGTGGCCTTCACCGACCTGCGCGAGATGCGCATTACCAATCAGGCCGTCCTTGTGCTGGGCGGCCTGTTTTTCATTCTGGGGCTGATCGCCCTACCCTTCGATGTGTTCCTTTGGCGACTGGTGCAGATGATCGGCGTACTCGTCGTCGGCTTCCTGCTCTCGGCGATTGGGGCCATCGGTGCCGGAGATGCCAAGTTCGCAGCTGCCGCCGCGCCGTTCATTGCTGCCGGAGATTGGCGGCTATTAATGATGATCTATGCCGCCAATCTGCTGGCCGCTTTCGCAACCCATCGCCTTGCCAAACATACCAAACTGCGCAGCATCGCGCCCCATTGGGAAAGCTGGGACGCCAAGGGGCAAGCGTTCCCAATGGGCCTGTCATTAGGTGGAAGTTTAGCGATTTACATAGGCCTTGGTGCCATATTTGGGTCGTAATCCGCTGCTAGTGCCATGACAGCTTCGCGTCGGGAACAGGCGCGCCGCTAAGACCCGTCAAGAGGCACCAGAGGCACGACTATGAACATGCAAACCGCCGCCGTGATGGCCCCTCCTGCGCCCAAGCGTTTGCAGGAAATGCAGCTTCCACTGGTGATGATGCGCGATATCATCCTGAAAACGATGTTCCGCAAGAACATTGATCTTGTGAGCGAGCTGAGCCGCGCCGTGTGCCTGCCTGTCCCTGTGACACAGGAATTGGTGGATATTGGCCGCGACCAGAAGTTGATCGAAGCGACCGGCACGCTAAGCGCCACCAGCGGCAACGAGATGGGCTATCAACTAACCGACGCAGGCAAAGCCCGCGCGCTCGATGCGCTGAGCCAGTCGGAATATTTTGGTGCGATGCCCGTGCCGCTCTCGGTTTATCGCGAGCAGGTCGCCCGCCAATCGATCCGCAATATCCAGGTCACACGTGAACAACTTGTGGGCGCGATGGGTCACCTGATCCTGCCCGATGACCTGCTTGAACATCTTGGCCCTGCTGTCTCAGCCGGGCGGTCGATCCTGATGTATGGCCCGCCGGGCAACGGGAAATCCTCTATCTCCAATGGGATCCGCGACGCGATTGGCGATCGGATTTACGTGCCGCGCGCGATTGAATTCGCAGGTCAGGTTATCACCGTCTATGACCCAATCGTCCACAATGCCGCCGCCGAACAGGTGGACGATCCGAACTCGCTCCGCCGCACCGGGAACCGCTTTGACACCCGTTATGTGCAATGCGAGCGGCCCACGGTGATCACCGGCGGTGAACTGACGCTCGACAAGCTGGATCTGGTCTATAACCCAACCGCACGGACCTATCAGGCGCCGCTGCAACTGAAATCCTCCGGCGGTATCTTCATCGTTGACGACCTTGGCCGTCAGTCGGAATCGCCACAGGCGCTGATCAACCGCTGGATCGTGCCGCTGGAAGAGAACAAGGACATCCTGACCCTGCAATCAGGCGAGAAGTTTGAGGTGCCGTTTGACACGCTGGTCATCTTCTCAACCAACTTCCACCCGAACAAGATTTTCGACCGCGCCGCCCTGCGCCGGATCTTCTTCAAGATCAAGATCGACGGGCCGCGTCAGGAGGAGTTCCTGAAAATCTTCGCCATGGTGGCGCGCAAGAAAGGCGTGCCGCTGGATGAAGCGTCGCTGGTGCATTTGCTGAAGGTGAAATACCCGACGATCGACAATGTCTACGCCAACTACCAGCCGAACTTCCTGATCGACCAGGTCAAGGCGATCTGCGACTTCGAAGGCCTGCCCTATCAAATGCGTCCCGACCTGATCGACCGCGCCTGGGCCAATATGTTCGTGCGCGAGGAAGATATTGAGCACTGACGAGAGCACGCGTGGCCGGGAGCGGCCATTCAATCGACGCGCCCCCGGCACGGAATCAAGGCCGAAGGCCGCCGTGCCAAAGCCAGACCGCCCCC
>CAZPXE010000223.1:0-5815 GCA_964590545.1 uncultured Rhodobacterales bacterium
CATCACAGAAAACGCAGAATCGTTCGGCTCAGCGCGATGTCGATCCAAGACGCTGTCAAACAGGCTATGCATTTCTTCATTCGCCTGATCTGCTCTTGCGAAAGGCTCATCCTGCCAGCCAAAATTCCCAGCACCGTCAATAAGAGCTTGTGACCAACGCTGCATTTCAATGTCTGACGCCCCTTCGATCCCCAACAGGATCGCAAGACCGCGCGCAGTATATGGCCCAAAAAGCGTAGGGAAAAGATCGACGACTTCACCGCGAGGCAGTCGCGACACATACTCTTCTGCAACACGCTCATATTGAGGCACCCATTGATCGCGAATCACACGCGCCGCAAAGGACGGTGCCATCGCCATACGTTCGCTCAAGTGCGCTTCGCCGTCCTTCCGCATCAGCGTATGGGACCAAAAGGCTCGCTTCATCGGAGTATCTGGATCGTCAGAACTGAACAGCTCAGGGTTGTCTTTGACGAATTTCGTGTCCTCAGCTTTGGTCAGAAACGTCCGCCCAGCTGACTCAACACGACAAACAGGCGCCTCCGCGCGCAGCTTGCGATAGATTGGGAAAGGATCACGATCCAAAGCATCGAGTGTGATGTCTTTGTTAATTGGGGCAGGATTATTCATCAGATTCACCGAGCAAACGCAAGGCGTTTTCCTTCAAAATTAGGGGGCGCACCTCATCTTTGAAGGGTGCTTTCTCAAAATCTGCAAGCCAGCGGTCAGGCGTGATTGCAGGCCAGTCGGAACCAAACAGCATCTTCTTCTTTAGGATCGAATTAGCGTATCGAATAAAGGTGTCTGGGAAATACTTCGGGCTCCACCCAGACATATCATAATAAACATTCGGTTTGTGCTGACACACCGCGAGCCCCTCTTCGGTCCAAGGAAATGATGGATGTGCGAGAATGATCGGCATCTCGGGGAAGTCCACTGCAACATCATCCAAATGCATAGGGTTGGAATACTTCAGTCGCATACCCATGCCACCAGGCATCCCTGAACCAACACCAGTCTGCCCCGTATGAAACAGCGTGATCACACCCTCTTCGGCGCAGGCCTCAAGCACTTTATAGCAGGCCTCGCGGTCGTTAGGGAAAAACCCCTGCATCGTTGGGTGAAACTTGAAACCACGAACACCGAAGTCCCGCACCAACCTGCGCACTTCGCGCGCGCCCGCTTTGCCTTTGTGCGGATCCACTGAAGCAAAAGGAATCAGAATATCGTCATTCTCGGCACATAGCCCTGCGACTTCCTCATTGGAATAACGCCGAAATCCAGTTTCGCGCTCTGCGTCCACAGGGAAAATCACAGCCGCAATGTTACGCTCACGGTAGTAAGCGGCAGTGTCTTGGACTGTTGGCAACATGCCATCCGCTCCAGCTGGATTGCGGAAATAGTCAGCCATGCCTGCCTGAAATTCGTTGTAGCCGTCGTCACGGCAAGCGTTACAGGGCTCTTCTGCATGTGTGTGAAAATCAATCGCCTTCACCGCCTTAAAATCAACCATAAACTTGCCTCCCAAATAAGTTTGTTAAAAACGCTATACAACAAAACTGTTATCCTATACAACAGTTTTAGCGAAAGACTTTTGAAAGGTTGCTCAATGGCTGATGGAAGCAGAAAACCAAGCGTGATCGAGATTGAAATTGACCGCGATGTAGCGACGCTGACTTTCAATCGCGAAGACAAGCGCAATGCAATAAACGACGCTTTGGTCGACGCGCTTGAAGAATTCTTTGTTGCGCCACCGAAAAGTATCAACGCAGTCATCCTTCAGGGCAGCGGCGGGCATTTTTGCGCAGGTCTTGACCTCGCGGAGCATGAACACCGTGATCCAATTGAAAATGTATACCACTCGCGCAGATGGCATAAAGTAATGGACGCAATGGAATTTGGCGGCTTGCCGGTGATCTCAGTTTTGACTGGTGCCGTCATTGGTGGCGGTCTAGAGATTGCCACCTCGACTCATGTGCGAATCGCAGAACCCTCTGTCAGGTTTCAGTTGCCAGAAGGCCGCCGCGGCATCTTTGTTGGTGGTGGCGCGACAGTTCGCGTTGGCAATATTCTTGGAGCAGACCGTATGCGGGAAATGATGCTGACAGGCCGCAGTTATGGAGCCGAGGACGGAATGGCGTTGGGTCTTGCACACCATTCTGTCGCAGAAGGTGAAGGTCTGGCTTTGGCGCAAAAACTTGCCCGCAAAATTGCTGACAATGCTCCGTTTTCGAATTACCTGATGATTCAGGCCTTGCCGCGCATCAATAATATGAGCCAAGAAGACGGTCTGTTCACTGAAAGCTTGGCCGCCGCGATGTCGCAGACATCAGATGGCGCAAAAGAAGGACTTCGCGCTTTTCTTGAGAAAAGAGAACCGAAATTTAGATAGGGTCACGAAGATCTTAAAAAGCGCAAAATGCGCACCACGTTTCAATTCTGGGAGGACGATATGAAACATAAAAATATCCTGAAAACCGCACTGCTGAGTGCTGCTACTGCAGTAACTTTTGCTGGAGCCTCATACGCTCAAGACGTTACGCTGCGCTTGCACCAGTTCTTGCCGCCGCCTGCGACAGTGCCAAAACTGATCCTGAAGCCTTGGGCTGCAGACGTCGAAGCAGCTTCCAATGGCCGAATCAAAATCGAACATTTTGATGCTATGGGCTTGGGTGGTCGTCCACCTGAACTGATGGACCAAGCGCGCGATGGCGTGGTTGATATCTCCATGACAGTTGTTGGCTACACACCTGGTCGCTTCCCAAGCACCGAAGTATTTGAACTGCCCTTCATGATGACAAGCCCAGTAGCAACATCTGCTGCATTCTGGGAAATGATCGAAACTGATTGGCAAGCAACCGAATACAAAGACGTTAAGGTTCTGGGCGCATGGGTTCACGGTCCTGGTGTGATCCACACTAAAGACGGCGTATCCAAGCTTGAGGATATGAAGGGCGTAACAATGCGTGGACCAACCCGCATTATTAACAACCTTCTTTCCGAGCTGGGCGCAGAGCCTGTGGGCATGCCATTGCCAGCCATTCCTGAGGCGATTTCCAAGGGCGTTGTAAAAGGTACAGTGATCCCGTGGGAAGTAACGCCAGCTATTCGTTTGTCTGAATTGGTTAGCAATCACACAGAGTTTTCTGGTGATCGCGCGCTCTACACCGCCGCTATCATTTTGGTGATGAACAAGGCAAAATACGAGGCAATGCCAGATGATCTGAAAGCTATCATCGACGCAGAGTCAGGTGCTAAACTGTCAACGTTCGCAGCCCAAATCATGTGGGACAGAGACCCAGGTGCACGCGGCATTGCCGAGAAAGCTGGCAACACGATCACTACTCTTGACGAAGCTGAAGTGGCTCGCTGGAAAGAGGCTTCAGCCCCTGTTGTTGATCAATGGATCACCGAAATGGGCGAGAAAGACATCGACGGCGCTGCGTTGATCGAGAAAGCCAAAGCTTTGATCACAAAGCACGGCGGATAAGCCACTTACTCTAACAGTTGAGAGGGCCATCATGGCCCTCTCTTTCCATTTATCGAGACCGACCCCCATGTATCTCTTACTTGAACGGATCGCTGAAACAATTGCGCGCTTTCTGGCTTTGGCTGGTGGTGCTGTTTTGCTCACGATCACAGCAATGACCGTTGTGTCCATCACTGGACGATTGTTTGTGTCTTTAGACATCGGCATCGGCCCTATCCGCGGCATTTATGATTACACTGAAATTGGTATGGCCGCTGCGGTCTTTGCGTTCCTTCCGTGGGCGCAATTCAAAGAAGCACATGCGCGGGTAGATCTGTTTCAGTTTGTGATGCCTAAACAGTTGGACCTGTTTCTTGATTTCCTCTTCAACATCGCGATGACCTTCGTTGCGGCTATTCTGGCGTGGCGGCTTTATCTCGGAATGCTGGACAAGCAGTCCTACAACGAAACGACACTGATTGCACAAATCCCTGTTTGGCAAGGCTACGCCGCAGGTTTGTTCGGTGCGGTTGGGTTTGCAATCGTATCGGCTTTTTGTGTGTTGCGCTCGGCGCATCGATTAAGGAACCAAAACAATGACTAATATCGAACTGGCACTTTGGTCCTTTCCGGTACTCTTAACCCTCGTTTTCTTGCGCATGCCCATTGCCCTTGCGATGATTGGCGTCGGTGTGGCAGGCACCTATTTCGTTATAGGCAACACAATGATGTCCCTTAATCAGCTCAAAACGCTGACGTATGGTACATTCTCAAACTACTCTTTCTCCATTATCCCGCTGTTCTTGCTCATGGGCCAATTCGCGACCCTATCGGGCATGTCGGCGGCACTGTTCAAATCGGCCGAGAGCTTTCTAGGCCACCGCAAAGGCGGGGTCGCAATGTCGGCAGTCGGAGCCTGTGCAGGCTTTGGTGCGATTTGTGGCTCGTCTTTGGCAACAGCTGCCACTATGGGCCAAGTCGCCCTGCCCGAGATGAAACGCTACGGCTACCCTGACAGCCTGTCGACTGGCGCTCTGGCAGCTGGCGGCACTTTGGGCATCTTGATCCCACCGTCCGTGATCCTGGTGATCTACGCGATCCTAGCGGAACAAAACATCGCGAAACTCTTTGTCGCGGCCTTCATTCCAGGCATCATCGCAGCTGGCGGCTACATGCTCGCAATCTCGATCTGGATGCGTGTAAGTCCGAATTCCGCCGCAGTCAGTCCGCGTGTGCCGTGGTCAGGTCGTTTGGCGTCCATCGCCAAAATCTGGCCGGTTATTCTGATCTTTATTACCGTCATCGGTGGCATCTACGGCGGTATCTTCACGCCGACCGAAGCCGCTGCTGTTGGTGCCGCAGGTACGTTCTTGATCGCCCTTGCAAGTGGTGAGATGAATTGGGCACGCCTACAAGAAGCAATTCTGTCAACTGCGGCCTCTTCAGCGATGATCTTTTTGATTATCTTGGGCGCAAGCATCTACAACAATTTCTTGTCCCTGACACAACTGCCGCAAATGACATCACTATGGGTGGGTGAACAAGGCTTCTCGCCATGGTTCGTTCTCACGATTGTTCTGATGATGTATCTGGTCTTTGGCTGCTTTATGGACAGCCTCTCCATGGTTCTTCTGACTGTGCCAATTATCTTCCCAGTCATGTCCGCTCTTGATTTCGGGATGTCATACAATGACTTTGGCCTGTGGTTCGGTATTCTTGTCTTGATCGTTGTAGAGGTCGGGCTGATTACGCCCCCTGTCGGGCTCAATCTTTTCATCATCAACTCGATGTCAAAAGACACCCCAATCTCCGAAACGTACAAAGGCGCGCTGCCCTTCGTCATCACAGACGTTGTTCGCGTTGTCGTCCTCGCGAGCTTCCCAGCGATTACACTGTGGCTGGTTTGGGTCATGGACAGTTTTGGATAAACGCCAAAACAGTTAATCTTAACGGCTACCGTCCCTGATGTGACGGTAGCCGTTCCGCAGCAGGCCAAGATGGCACGCGCACTTAAACAATCTCTTCATCGACATGTGGGCCCTATTGGCCGGACGTTAGCTGCCTATGCAGCCCCCCCAGACACCAATACCGCTACCATTGAACGTCGGTTCGCATGGTCTAGAATAGAATATCTGAACTGGCTGAAGATAAGGCTCAGCCGCATCTGGCCATGGTCGCCAATCGGATGCTTCCACACTGGGTGTAAGGCCCCTTCCCTACGATAAATCAAACAAACTTAAACAAGAGTCACTGATCTCACCAAGAAACACGCAAGCTACGAGCTGTTTTTAAATGCGACAGCAATAGCCTTTGAAGCATCAATCCAGCGCAGCAAATATCACCGAC
>CAZPXE010000224.1:0-5808 GCA_964590545.1 uncultured Rhodobacterales bacterium
GAGTTCGGAATCGCAAGGCCAATCGCCTCAGACACACAGGCCATCGTGTTCGCCGTGAACTGACCACCGCACGCGCCCGCCGATGGGCAGGCCACCCGCTCCAACACGTCCAGCGCCGTGTCAGACATCTGCCCGTTCTGGTGCTTGCCCACCGCTTCGAACATGTCCTGCACGGTCAAATCGCGGTTCGCGTACTCATCCGGAACCGCCGGATCGTTCGGTGCCTTACCCGGCAGGATCGACCCGCCATACAGGAACACCGACGGCACGTTCAGCCGGATCATCGCCATCATCATCCCCGGCAACGACTTGTCACAGCCCGCCAGCCCCACAATCGCGTCATAGCAATGGCCGCGCATGGTCAGCTCAACCGTGTCCGCAATCGCCTCGCGCGATGCCAGCGACGAGCGCATCCCCTCATGCCCCATCGCAATCCCGTCCGTCACGGTGATCGTGGTGAACTCACGCGGGGTGCCAAAGGCCGACTTGACCCCCATCTTCACCGCCTGCGCCTGACGGTTCAGGGCGATATTACACGGGGCCGCTTCGTTCCAACAGGTCGCCACACCGACCAGCGGCTGGTGAATCTCGTCCTCGGTCATGCCCATGGCGTAGTAGTAAGACCGATGCGGCGCCCGCTCGGGGCCTTCGGTCACATGACGGCTGGGCAATTTGGACTTGTCGAACTTGGTTTTCAGCATAACGGCCTCCCCGGAGAATTGTTCGGTTCGGGATAGCCGAGGGGTATGGGCGGAGCAAGGGGCGACCTCAGAGAACTGGTCCATTTAGACTGCCACAGTTTATTTCAAAAGTTGCGACGGAAACCTGCTCCTTCGGCGTGACACTGGTTACAGAAACAAGATTCTTGAGGACTCACATGCTCCGCCACATTCGTGATCACCCCTATTTCCTGTGGGTCATTCTGGCCTTGCCGTCACTTCCCATGATCGGCGCCGTGCTGTCGGGTGCCGTCTCGCCAGATGGGCGCTCAGCCACAGAATTCCTGATCCATCCAACGGGCGAGTTTTCGGCGCGGTTCCTCATTATCGCGATGATACTCACCCCGCTGCGTATGCTATTTCCGCAATCCGGCTTCATCCGCTGGATGATGAAGCGGCGGCGGTACTTTGGCGTGGCGGCCTTTTTCTATGCCGCCTTCCACACCCTTCTCTATCTGATCGATATGGGCAGTTTGCGCGCCATCTTTGGCGAGTTCCTTGCCTTGGGGATCTGGACCGGGTGGCTTGCCTTTGCGATCTTCGTACCCTTGGCAGTCACATCAACGGACGGGTTCGTGCGCCGACTCGGTCCAGCTTGGAAAACCCTGCAAAGAACCGTCTATGTCGCAGCGGTGGCGACACTTCTGCACTGGATATTCGTTCACAACAATCTCGGCCCGGCACTGGTGCATTTCCTTCCGCTGGCCGCGCTTGAAACCTATCGCGTGGCAAAACACTTCCGCACGCGACCAACCCCAGCATAAGGGCCCTTACATGAAGACTTATACAATAATCGTCGTAGCCTCGCTGTTCTGCGCAGCCAGCACAGCCAATGCAACGGGCCTGCATAGCTGCGAATCTACGGACAAAGCAGACTGGCTCAGCCAAGCATCGCTGACCGAAAAACTAGAGGGCCAAGGCTGGTCTGTACGGCGCATGAAAGAAGACGGCGGATGTTGGGAAGTCTACGGCAGCGATCCTGAAGGGCGCCGCGTGGAAGGGTATTTTCATCCTGTGACTGGCGACGCAGAATTGATTGCCCAGCGCGGACGTATTCTCTTCCGGGCGGATGGCTCGCAGTAAGGCCACGACTTCGACGCAGCGCACGGGACTGATGGGCAGGCAATAGGCCCGCCCATCTTGTAATCCCCCGGCCCCATTCCTACCGTATTACCCACACCCGACAGCACAGGCTGGCGGCAACGCGGACGGTTTATGGAACGCAGCCTATTCACCTTCATCTGGAAGCACTCGCGGCGGGACCAATTCGTCCTGCTTATGGTGACGCTTGTCACCTTCCCCTTCCTTTACGCCACGCTGGAACTGCCCAAGCGGATCATCAACGACGCTATCGGCTCGGACAACCCGATGGTCAGCCTGTTCGGGCAGGAACTGACGCAAATCCAATTCCTGCTGGCGCTCTCCTTCGGCTACTTGGGCGCGGTGCTCTGCCATGGCCTGCTGAAAATGCGGCTCAATACGATGAAAGGCGTGCTCGCCGAACGGATGCTGCGCCGCCTGCGCTATGACCTCATCGCGCGGATGATGCGCTTCCCGAAAACGTATTTCCAGCGCACCAGCCAAGGGGAACTCGTCTCGATGGTCACGTCCGAGGCCGAGCCAATGGGCGGGCTGATGGGCGATGCGGTGGCGCAGCCGGTGTTTCAGGCGGGGCAAATGCTGATCATCGTGATCTTCCTGTTCCTGCAATCGGTCTGGTTCGGGCTGGCGGGCATCGCCCTGATCCCGCTGCAAGCCTGGCTAATCCCCATGATCCAGCGCCGCATCAACCAGATGAACAAGGAACGGATCATCCAGGTCCGCGCGCTGGCAGGCGAGATTGGTGAGACGGCGGCAGGCGCCTCCGACCTGCGCTCCAACGGCGGCTGGCGCTACCGGCGCGCGCAGTTCACCGCCCGGCTGGGCAAGCTATTCCAGATCCGCTTCCGCATCTACCAGACCAAGTTTTTCATGAAGTTTCTCAATAACTTCATCACCCAACTCACGCCCTTCTTCTTCTACGCCGTGGGCGGTGTCCTTGCGATCCGGGGCGAAATCACAGTTGGCGCGCTGGTCGCAGCACTCGCCGCGTACAAAGACCTGAGCAGCCCGTGGAAGGAACTCCTGACCTACTACAACCAAGTGCAGGATATGTCCCTGCGCTGGGAAATCATGATGGACCGTTTCGCCCCCGGCGGCGAGATTGACGAAACCCTGTTTGAAGGCGAGCCAGAGGCTATTCCCCACCTGCGCGGCGCGATCAAGCTGGACAATGTCACCGTGCGCAATGCCGACGGGAACCCGGTGCTTGAGAATATCTCGCTCGATATCCCCGAAGGCAGCCGCGTCGCCATACAGGTCAGTGGCCAAACCGAACGCGCGGCACTCGCCGACCTTCTGACGCGCGAAGTCCTGCCTGCGCGCGGCTCGGTGACTGTCGCCGGGCATGATCTGGAAAAGCTGCATCAAAGCGTCATCGCCGCCCGCATCGGCTACGCCCAGTCACGCCCCTATTTCTTCGAAGGCACGCTTGGCTCGAACCTGATGATGCCGCTGCAAACCAGCCCGAAAACCATGCTCTGGGATCCGAAACACAGCGACAAAGACGGGCGTGAGGCGCTCCGGGCGGGCAACTCCGCCGACAGCCTCAGGGCCGATTGGAGCGATCCCGGCCTTGCCGAGCTGACCACCGAAGAAGATGTGCGCGATTGGTGGTTCAAGCTGGTCACAGCCATGGGTATTGACGAATTTATGGTCCGCCGGATGCTCACCAGCATGGTCGATCCAGACAATCACCCCGACCTCGCCCGCGCCGCCGTCGATTTGCGCGCAGAAGTGTGGGAAGCCCTGACCGCCAAAGGTCTGGACGATGTGATCTATCGCTTCGATCCCGATACGTTCAACCCCGCGGTGCCCTTGGGCGGCAACCTGATCTTCGGCGCGCCAAAAGTGTTCATCTCGCAAGAACAGCTTGTGCAAGAGGGACGTTTTCTTGGCCTGATCATGGCCCAAGGCTTCGCCGAGCAGATCATCGCCATCTCGCAAACCGTGGTCGACACGCTGCACGAAACCTTCGGCAAGGACGGCACGGAACACCCTCTGTTCCAGGCCCTTGGCATCGACGACGCGCTCTATGAGCAACTCACCGACATCGCCCAGCGCCGCAAATCCAAGGGGGATGAGGCGATTTCTGAACAGGAATTTGCCCTGCTACTGACCATCCCCTTCATGTTCACCGCCGAACAGATCGGCCCGGCCTTCCCCGACAGCTTCAAGGACGAAATCCTGAGGCTACGGCGCGCGAAAGCGGCGGAACTGCGCGACGCCAGCGCCGGGCTGTTCGTGCCCATCGCCCCCGACACCTACCTGCCGCGCATGACGCTGCTGGAAAACCTGCTCTATGGGCGGGTTTCGAACATGGCAGGCGCGCGGGCAGAGATGATCGTGGACGAGGTCGCCGATGTGCTGGCACGCCATGACCTGCGCCAGAAAGTTGCTGAAAACATGTGGGATATCCGCACAGGCATCGGCGGCACCAACCTGCCCAGCGTCTTTCTGGAACGCGCCGCCTTCAGCCGCGCCGCCCTCAAACGCCCCGATATCCTGATCCTCGACAAGGCGCTCGCCTCTCATGACAGCGAAAGCCGCTCCAAGACCCGTATCGCCCTGCGCGAGTTGCTGCCCGAAGCGACCCTGATCTTCATGGAAGACAAATTCGCCAACCCCGACGCCTATGACGTTTTCGTCGAGATCAAGAATGGCCGTATCGACGGGCTGGACGTGCACCCCCTGCACGCTGCCTCAGGCGAGCGCTCCGACGATCTGAGCAAGAAACTACGGATTATCGCTCAAAACCCGCTCTTCGCCGACCTGTCTCCCCGCAACCAACGCCTGCTCGCCTTCACCGCGCAATGGTATCGCGTGAAACCGGGCGATGTGATCTTCCGCCAGCACGACCCGGCCGACGCCACCTATCTGTGCATTGATGGCGAGGCGGAAATGAGCTGGCTCGACGACAAAGACGAGCGTTTCGTTGTCGCCACCGTCGCGCCGGGCCGCGTGATCGGCGATCTGTCGGTCATCCTGAACGAGCCGCGCCAGCTTGACCTCATCGCGACGCAAGACAGCCTGTTCCTGCGCATCGGCGGGGCAGAATACCTGTCGGTTGTGCAAAGCGATACTGCGGTGGCGTTCAGCCTGCTGAAAACCGTCTCCGGCCACTTCAGCGACGTGGCCGACGTGGCCCGCGCCGCCCGGTCCTACCTGCCCGAAGGAACGGATCTTCAAAGCCTGTCGCAACGCTTCCCACACTCACCCCGGCAGTAAAACGAGTAAGGTTCACGACGCAAGAATGAGATACCACGCCCACCGCCTTCTGGTCGACCCGGCCCGCGCAGGCGCGCATTCCATCCCGCGCCTCGTGATCGGCTTTCTGATCGTCGTTATCCTGACCGTCTTCCTGTCGCTGTTGATCCTGCAATCCGCAGACTCGCTCGCGGCCAGCTTCGGCCTCGATTCCAGCGGGATCTCAATCGTGGAGGGTCACGGTCCGTTCTCCATGCTGGCACTTCTATTCAGCTTCATCTCCATGACCATCGCCGTCTGGGCCACCCTCTGGCTGCTGCATCAGCGCGAAATCGGCCCCCTTTTTGGCCCCGTCATCCTGCTGCGCCCGCAGTTTTTCAAAGTGATCAAAGCGCTGGTCGTGCTGAACATCGCCCTTTTCCTATTGCCACCATGGAGCCTGCCTCTGCCCGGCGATGCCGCCCTCAAACCCAATCTGGCCCTCGGCACATGGGCGCTGCTCCTGCCGCTCTCCCTGCTCGCCGTGCTGGTTCAGGTCAGCGCCGAAGAAATCGTGTTTCGCGGCTACCTCCAACAACAACTCGCCGCCCGCTTTTCGCATCCCGCCGTGTGGATCATGATCCCTTCGGTGATCTTCGGCCTGCTCCACCATGCCCCCGAGGCTGGCAGCAACGCGTGGCTGATTACAATCTGGGCCGTCATCTTCGGTATGCTCATGGCCGACCTCACCGCCCGCGCAGGCTCGCTCGGCCCGGCCATCGCGGTGCATTTCGTCAATAACGTG
>CAZPXE010000225.1:0-5790 GCA_964590545.1 uncultured Rhodobacterales bacterium
CAGCGCCAAGAGTTCACTTTCGAAACCGCCGAGGCCTTTCGGGTCAGAGGGCTAGAGCTTGCGCGAAACCTAAAAGGCTCTGGCGTTACGACCTTTATCCGCCATGCACGGCAGGCGTCCTTTGATACTCCCGATACGATTCATGGCCTGCACGTCACACCTCTGTTTGCGGGTCATCACCGCGTGATCGACCCATATGAAAACCGCGTCAAACCGCGGCGCGGATCCGAAGGCGTCTGGCGCGAGGCCCGCAGTGCAAGTGCGATAACTCTAAAAACTGGCGCTTTCGGGTTTATCGATACGCACAACGCCGACACGGTGGTGCCAGATCTGGAAACCCCTCAATCGCGCCTCGCGTGACCTGTTAGTCGCGCTCGTCTTTGGGCGAGCCCAGCACCATATAGGTTGTGATTGCGGCCACATGGGGGACCGTTCCAAGGATGTCTGTGTGGAAGACCTTATAGGCGGTCAGGTCAGCGCATTCGACACGCAGCAGATATTCAATTGTACCGGTCGTGTTGTGGCACTCTACAACTTCGGACGCAGCGCGTATGGCGGCCTCAAACGTCTGCTGCGCGGCCTTGTTGTGCTGATTCAACCCGACTCCGAGATACGCGACAATCCCAATGCCCAGCGCCTCGCGCCCCAGCCGCGCGCGGTAGCCGGTGATAATGCCGCGCCGCTCAAGATCCTGCACCCGGCGCAAACACGCGGAGGGGGAGAGATTCACACGCTCAGCCAGTTCAATATTGCTGATACGGCCATCACGCGTGAGATGGCGCAATATTTCTTCAGATTTTTTATCAATACCCATTAACAATTGCCACTATTCCAAGAAACGGCGCAACAAAAGGGGAAACATGTCGCCATAGAGCGGATAGATTGCCCGCATGACTTACGACCTCCTCCTTGCGCTTGGCGCTTTCGCCTTTGTTTCATCCATCACACCCGGTCCGAATAACCTGATGCTTATGGCGTCAGGTGCTAATTTCGGCTTCCGTCGGTCGATCCCGCATATGCTCGGCATTGGGCTGGGCTTCGTATTCATGATCGCAATGGTTGGCCTAGGGTTGATCCGGATATTCGATGCCGTGCCCTACAGTTACGACGCCTTGAAAGCCGTAAGTGCACTCTACCTGCTCTGGCTCGCGTGGAAGATCGCGACAGCAGCCGGAGTGGCTGTTAACAGCAAGGGCGCAAAGCCCATGACCTTTTGGCAAGCAGCGGCCTTTCAATGGGTAAACCCAAAAGGCTGGGCTATGGCCCTTACGGCGACAACAGTCTACGCACCTGACCGCTCAGCGTTGGCCATTCTATCCGTTGCAATCATATTTGGCGCGATCAACCTGCCCACGGTCAGTTCATGGACCTTGCTGGGCCAGCAAATGGCGCGCGCCCTGAAAGACCGCCGTCGGCGCGTATTGTTCAACTGGACTATGGCGGCACTGCTCGTTGCATCACTCTGGCCTGTGCTTGTGAGCTGACGTTGCAAACTGCCCGTCACCCCGCCATATAGACGCAATCCGAACGGACTTAGAACGGGGCGAGGCAATGACGCAGTATCTGGATTTCGAAAAACCGCTGGCCGAGATCGAAGGCAAAGCGGAGGAATTGCGCGCCATCGCCGAGGCCTCCGAAGAAGATATGGATGTCGGCCAAGAGGCAGCTGCGCTGGACGCGAAAGCGGCCAAGATGTTGGGGGATCTTTATAAATCCCTCACCCCGTGGCGCAAATGCCAAGTCGCACGGCACCCCGATCGGCCCCATTGTCAGACTTACATCGACGCGCTTTTCACCGAATACACGCCGCTTGCCGGCGATCGGAATTTTGCCGATGACCATGCCGTGATGGGCGGGCTTGCCCGGTTTGACGACAAGCCCGTCGTGGTCATCGGCCACGAAAAAGGCACCGACACCAAGACGCGGATTGAGCGGAATTTCGGCATGGCGCGGCCCGAAGGCTATCGCAAAGCGATCCGTTTGATGGATATTGCCGGGCGCTTTGGTCTGCCTGTGATCACACTGGTCGACACACCCGGCGCATACCCCGGCAAGGGCGCCGAAGAACGCGGCCAATCCGAAGCCATCGCGCGCGCCACCGAGAAGTGTTTGCAAATCGGCGTACCCATCATGTCGGTGGTGATTGGGGAAGGCGGCTCTGGCGGCGCTGTCGCTTTTGCAACAGCGAATCGAGTGGCGATGCTGGAACACTCGATCTATTCGGTGATTTCGCCGGAAGGGTGCGCGTCGATCCTGTGGAAAGATGCCGAGAAAATGCGCGAAGCAGCAGAGGCCCTGCGGCTGACGGCGCAGGACTTACAAGGGCTGGGCGTTATCGACTGGATCATCCCCGAACCGCTCGGCGGCGCGCATCGTGACAGGTCCTTGACGCTGGACAATGTGCGGTTTGCTTTGCGCGAAATGTTGGACGATTTGAAAGACATGACCGCCGAAGCGCTGATCGCTGACCGTCGCAAAAAGTTTCTGGAAATTGGGTCAAAGGGCCTCGCAGCCTAAGCGCCCAGCGAATTTCTCAAAATTCGCCCCGCCACCGCGAAGCTTTAAACTTTGCTTGTCGGGTTCAAATTTCCCGCACCGCATATTTTGCAGTGCGCGGTTTAGCTCGCCAGCAATTTCAGCCCTTGTGTCACATCTGAGCGGACCGCAAGACGCAAGCTCGGCTCATCTCCTGCCCTGAGCGCCGCGATGATGTGACGGTGATATTGCGGTGGCTCGGTCCGGCGCAAACGCCCGTAAAGACTGCGCATCGTCGGGCCAAGCTGCAACCACACCGTCTCAGCCATCGCCAGCATCGCCGGGGCCTGTGCGCGCAGGTAAAGCGTGCGGTGAAATTCCAGATTGGTGCGGATATAGGTAACCGCATCGCGATGGGCGACCGCCTCAGCGACCGAGGTGTTGATCGCCTGCAATCGCTCGATCAGTGCGATATGGGCGCGGGGCAGCGCGCGGCTGGCCAGTTCCACTTCGATGAGCGCCCGAAGCGCGGCAAGTTCCTCAATGCGTTCATTGGACAATTCCGGCGTGGACACCCGCCCTGAAGACGACAGCGACAACGCCCCCTCCGCCACCAAACGCCGAACCGCCTCGCGCGCAGGGGTCATCGACACACCAAATTCTGCACCAATCCCGCGCAGGGTCAGCGCCTGACCCGGAACCAGATCGCCATACATCACCTGCCCCCGCAGCTTGCGATAGACTTGATCATGCGCGGATTGGGTAATGTCGGATTGGGCTGGCTTCTGGCTCATGCTCGCACTTGTGATCACAAATTCAGTACTGTCAATCGGTGAAGCGGTATTGATGCAACCCGTGCCCTTCATTTCGCAGCCACCTGCGGGGGGCTGAATGATCACCATACAGCCGCTCGACCTGCGCCCAGAAGCGCGGCGAATGGTTCATCTCGGCCAAATGCGCCACCTCATGGGCGGCGACATAACTCAGCACCTCAGCAGGGGCCATGATCAACCGCCATGAATACATCAGCCCACCGGAAGACGAGCACGACCCCCATCGCGAGCGGGTGTCGCGGATCGACAGCTTAGAATAACTCCGACCGAGTTCGGCCGCGTATTGGTCCGAGGCAAAAGCCAGTTCCGAGCGTGCCAACTGTTTCAAATAGGCCAAGACCTTGCGCCCGACTTTGTCCGCCGCGCCCGGAACCGCAATCTCTGCGTCACCCAGTTGAATAGACCGACCGGCCCCAGCCACAACCTTGCGCGGTATGCCCAGAACGGGCACAGCACTGCCCAACCCCACCAGTTCCGCCGGGCGATGTTCGGCCAGATGCTTGCGAATCCAATCCGCCCGCTCTTCGGCAAAAGCGCGCGCGTCGGCCTCGCGCACCCCGCGCGGCAAGGTCAGCGTCACCGTTCCGTCCATCCGCGACACCCGCAGGGTCATCCGCCGTGCCCGCGCGGAGCGACGTAAAACCACCTCAACCGGCGGTTCGCCTTGTAATATGGTGTTGCTCATCCCACCTCATCCGCCAGATTGCGGTCTATCTCTTTGACAGCGCCTGTCACCTATGGCACTTGGCCGGAATCGTCGACACGACTCAGCAAGTTTGCAAGAGGGATTTTCAATGCCCAAAGAAGAATGGGGCACAAAGCGCCTGTGCCCAGAGACCGGAAAGCGTTTCTATGACCTGAACCGCAATCCGATCGTCAGCCCCTACACGGGCGAGGTTGTCGAGTTCGACACCGGCAAGACCCGGATGATCGCCGCCGATGCCGAAGATGCCGCATCCGCCAAAGCCAAAGCCTCGAGCGAAGAGGAAGATGCGGTTCTGGACGAAGAAGACGATGTAGATGTAGATCTGGATGATGATCTGCTGGACGATGACGAAGAGGAGGAAAACGTCTCCCTCGACGAAATCGCGGACGTCGCCGCCGAAGAAGACGAATCCTGATTCGTTACAAGATCATGGCCCGGCGGGGCACGAGTTTTCCACTTGATCCCGCCCGGCCAAGCGCCTAATCACGGCGCACGGATTCGCAAGGATCCACCCTTGATGGGGCATTAGCTCAGCTGGGAGAGCGCCTGCATGGCATGCAGGAGGTCAGCGGTTCGATCCCGCTATGCTCCACCATCATCCTGCCACTTCATAGTCAACTCATGCGAAGTGCAGATATGCACGGCGTTGTCCGCCGTGCCTCGGCTATGCCGATACGTTGAGTGCAGCGGTAGCGTCCCGCTATACCCGCCATCACCCTTCTGAAATTTTCCGTAGACTGTTGGTAGCCCTACGCCCCAACCAAACTGTTGTTGCCTTTTCCCCAACGAGCGGACAGGCTTTGTGCTGCATCTTCAGGCATTTGGCGCAACTTATGGTTGGGGGCGTCGACGTGTGAAACTTTAAGCTTGAAGTAAATGCGGGTTATTTTAAGGTTAAAACATCTAACGGGGAGTCGATCATGGACGCGGGCGTTGTCAAATCCAGCAGCAGCTTGGACGCGATCAGCTGGAACATTCTGGGCCAGACCTATGTGCCGAAGCAGCGTACAGAGGATTGCTTTTCATGGCATGCCACCTTGCCGCCGGGCACCTTCGTGCCACCGCATATCCATCCGGATCAGGACGAATTTCTTTATATTCTCGAAGGCCGCTTTGACTTCGTTCTGAACGGCGAAGAAACCTATGGCGAGCCGGGCGATCTGATCACCTTGCCCCGTGGCATCCCCCACGGGATTTTCAACAAAACCGACCAGACCATCAAAACGCTGTTCTGGGTCACGCCATCGGCGAAGCTCTATGATCTCTTTTGGGCCCTGCACAATCTGGGGCCCGAGCCGGACCCGGCCGAGGTGGTCGCGATTTCGGCGGCCCATGCGGTCGATTTCCTGCCGCCACCGGAAGAAGACGACGCATGAAGGTCCTGATCGTCGGCGCGGGCATTGGCGGGCTGACGGCAGCCCTGATGCTGCACGCGCGCGGCATTGGCTGCCAAGTGGTCGAACAGGCCGCCGAGGTGCGCGAAGTCGGCGTCGGTATCAATACCCTGCCCCATTCCATCGCCGAACTGGCCGAACTCGGCCTGCTGGACCGTCTCGATCAGGTCGGCCTGCGCACCCGCGAACTTCGCTACCTCACCCGCACCGGGCAAGAGGTCTGGCGCGAATTGCGAGGGCTGCATGCAGGCCATGACACCCCGCAATTCTCAATCCACCGGGGGCGCTTGCAAAAACTGCTTTATGACGCGGTGATTGACCGGATGGGGCCAGATGCCGTGCTGACGGGCCTTAGCCTTGGTGGCTTCGTGCAGGACGAAGG
>CAZPXE010000226.1:0-5772 GCA_964590545.1 uncultured Rhodobacterales bacterium
GCCCGCCGACATCACATCGTTCATCACGTCATAACGCGATGCGACAGAGTTAAAGACCCCCTGAACGCGCCCCGCTTTTTCATGTTCGGGAACGGTTTCATACCCAAAATGGGTCGTCGTATCGTCAGGTGTGGTCATGGCAGGCAGTCCTTGAGTTGCGCACTTATACGCTGCGCAAGTGTGGGTTCAACACCCCAGACATAGGTGCGCTTGCCGCCGCGGATAGATGGGTCACGAGGTCACAGCGCGCTCAACGTGATCGTTCCATGTTGTAGCTTCGTCTACGGTCATCGCCTTGGCAAAAGCCCGGGACCGTCAGGCAACCCGCCGGCGATGTGGTCCGACCAGCGCGGCGAGGGCCAGCAATACTCCTGACACGGTCGCGATCATTCCTGCAGCCGAGACGGAGGCCGAGTAGCCGAGCCAAATCGGTCCGTAGCCTGCCAAGATATAACCAATGACAGCGCTCAGCGCCGCGATCACAGCGGACAGGCCAACCTGCAAACCAAGCCGGTTCGTAATCAGACGCGCCGTCGCCGGGGGGCAGATGAACATCGCGATTACGATGATCGAGCCGACCGCATCAAAAGCCGCTACGGCCGCCACCGCTGCGACGATGATAAGCGCCAGCCCCAGCCGCGCCGTGGGCAGGCCCAGCGTCTGCGCATAGCTTTCGTCAAAGCTGATCATCGCCAGCGGCCGCCACAACACGCCCACAAAGACCAGCACACCTAGCAGCACCAACGCCATCCGCGTCACTTCCGGCGGCAGGCCCGCCAGTGCCACGGGGTCAAGCAGCGAGGACCACCCAGTCGCCTCCAGCCAGATCAGGCTTTCCAGATTGCCGAACAGCGCGTGTTCTACATCAAGATGCACATGTCGCGTGTCGGCTTGCTCTAGCACCAAAACCCCGGCGGCGAACATTGCGGTGAAGACAACGCCCATCGCAGCGCCCGCCTCGATCCGGCCCAGCCGTCGGATCATGTCGATGGCGAGCGTCGCGATGATCGCCGCCAGTGCCGCGCCCGCCAGCATCGGTCCGCTGGCAATCGCGCCTGTGACCAAAAAGGCGACGACGATCCCCGGCAGCACCACATGGCTGATCGCGTCCGAAATCATTGCTTGCCCGCGCAGCAACAGGAAGTTCCCCGGCACCGCACAAGCTATCGCGACACAGACGCCGATCACCATCGGCACCAGCGACAGGGCGACGAACTCCGCCCCCATCACGCCACCACCTGCGCGCTCGGCAGGCGCGCGTCGATGTCTGCCAATTGGTCAGCGGTCAGCACGGTTTCGATATCCGTCAGTCCATCATACAGCGCCGCGACCCGCTCCAGCGCCGGATCGCCGCGCACCTCGCGCCAGCGCGCTTCGTTGCGCAAAGTGCGCGAGGCCAGCGCGCGGCCCGCCTCAGTGATCACCCCATCCGCCTGCATCAGCCCTTCGCTTTGCAGCAGGCGGCGGGTGAATGCCTCATACACCGGTTGCCCTTGGCCGAGCGACAGCAGCCCCTGCCGCAGATGCACCGCCTTGCGATAGCGCATATGCCGCAGCAGCGCCGCCAGCACCCCGCGTTTGGGGGCAAGCAGGAAGGACAGGGCAAAGCCGCCAAAGCAAATCAGTACGATAATTGGCCCCGTCGGCAGGTCCGGCGCAGTTGCGGAAATCGCCGCGCCCACATAGCCGGACAGCCCACCAATCGCGCCGGACAGCCAAAGGATGTAATCGCTCCGCTCACTCCAGAATCGCGCGGCGACGGGGGGAATAATCAGCAGCGCGACGATCAGGATCAGCCCAACGATCTTCAGACCAACGACTGTGACGGCGAGGACCACGGCCAACAGGATACGCTCCGCCCGCTCGGGGTTCTGTCCGGTAGTACGGGCATAGCCGGGATCAAAGGTTGCCACGGTCAAAGGCCGCCGCATCAGCAGGACCAGCACGAAGGTCAGCATCGCGCTCAACGCCACCAGTACCGCATCCTCGCGCAACATTCCGGCGGTAGAGCCGAGCAGGAATCCTTCCAGCCCCGCCTGACGGCCCGCTCCCATTGATTGTACGATGGTCAACAGCACTACGCCCAGCCCAAAGAACACCGACAGCACCGCGCCAATTGCAACATCCTCGCCCAGCCGTGTGCGCTGACTGAGCCATGAAACGAAGTAAAGCCCCAGCGCTGCCGAGCCTGCCGCGCCAAGCAGCAGTCCGATCAGCGATTGCCCGTCCCCGCCAAGCGCGACCATGACCATGAAGGCCAGCACGATCCCCGGCAGGGTCGCATGGCTAATCGCGTCGCTCACCAGCGCGCGTTTGCGCAAGAAAAGGAAAGTTCCCGCCACCCCAGCGGCCAGCCCCAGCACTGCAGCGCCAAGGGTCACGAGCGTGGCGTTATATCCCAGCCCGAAGGTGAGGGCGGTCCACAGCATCGCCTAGCCAGCGAACTCCGCCAGCACATCGCCTTGGGTATGCACCAGCCGCCCGCCATAGGTCTTTTGCAACAGCTCTGGCGTGAATGCTTCAGAAACAGAGCCCTGCGCGATGATTTGAGTGTTCAGCAGGACCACATTGTCGAAATACTCCGGCACTGTCGCCAGATCGTGATGCACAGCGACGACTGTTTTGCCCTCTGCCGTCAGATCGCGCAGGACGGACATGATCGCCTTTTCGGTCGCTGCATCGACGCCCGCGAGCGGTTCATCCAGCAGATAGATGTCCCCCTGCTGCGCCAAAGCCCGCGCGAGGAAGACGCGCTGTTGTTGCCCGCCGGACAATTGGCCAATCTGGCGCTGCGCGAACTGCTCCATCCCGACGCGGGCAAGGCAGCCCATCGCCGCGCGGCGATGCGCGCCAGTGATACGTTTGAGCAGGCCAAGCTGCGGGTAAAGACCCATCATCACCACGTCGACCACGCGCGCGGGGAAGTCCCAATCGACACTCGCGCGCTGCGGCACATAGGCGATACGCCCGCGCACCTGATCCAGCGGCGCGCCGAAGAACAGAGCCTGCCCCGCCAGCGGCGTTACCACGCCCAAAGCGGCCTTAAGCAGCGTCGATTTGCCCGCGCCATTCGGCCCGACAATCGCTGTCATCTGCCCCGGCTGAACCGCCATATCGACCGAAAAGATCGCAGGTTTTTCGCCATAGGACACGGTCATCCCCTGCACGCGCAGCGGCAGGTCAGGCAGGGTTTTGGGCGCGGTTACAAGATCCAGCATCGCCTACGCCGCCAGCCCAAGTTTGCCGTTCAGCCCGGTCTGGGGCACGTCCACGCCCAGCGCTCGCGCGATGGTGGTGATGTTGTGGTCGATCATGCCAACATAGGTCCCTTCATAAGTCCCATCTTCGCCCATTGCGTCACTAAACAGCGCGCCGCCCAAACGCACCTTGTGCCCGCGTGCGGCGGCCCCTTCGATCAAGGCGCGCATGTTGCGGTCAGAAACAGAGGTTTCCACGAAAACCGCATCAATCCCGCGCAGCACGATCATATCGACAAGCTCGCGGATCCGGTGCAGCCCGGCCTCGTTATCCGTGGAAATCCCTTGCACACCAATGACTTCCATGTCGAACGCGCGCCCGAAATAGGCAAAGGCGTCATGGGCGGTCAGCAGCACGCGCCGCTCGGTCGGGATTTGCGACAGGGCTTCGGCGCCATAGGTGCGCAGGCGGCTTAGCTCCTCGGTGAATGCATCGGTCCGAGCGGCGAAATCCTCCGCCGCGTCCGGGCGCGCTTTGGTAAACGCATCGCGGATGCGCGCAGCCACTTGGGTCCACAGGGCCGGGTCCATCCAGATATGCGGATCAAAGCGGGTTTCGTAATCTTCACTGCCGATCAACCGCCCATCCGGCGCAGCTTCCATCCGGTCGGTCACGGCGACAACGGGGCTACGCCCGCCGAGGCGCAGCAGGAATTCTTCCATCTGCGCTTCGAGGTAAAGCCCATGCCACAGGGTCAGGTCTGCGCGGGTCATGGTGACGATATCGCTGCGGGTCTGGCGGTAGGAATGCGGGTCGACACCCGCGCCCAGAAGCCCAGTCACAGTCACAGCCTCGCCGCCAATCCGGCGCGCAGTGTCAGCAATCATCCCGGTTGTGGCAACGACATTCAGAGGTGCAGCCGCCAGCACGGCCTGCGGCGTCAGCGCCGCAGCGGCGGCGGTCGTTCCCAAAAAACCACGTCTTGTCAGCATCTGGTAAGGCCTTCAGTCCATGTTCTGAGAATGAATATGAGAACTATTCGCAACAAGTCAAGTTTCTGCGAGTGATTCTCAGGTGCAGCGGCGAATTAACGGCCGATTTGGCTAAAAACTGATCAAAAATCGCGCACCCGGTCTATCTTCCGGGCCGTCTTCCAGCGTGATCCGCCCTCCTGCCGCCTCGACAAGCGCGCGGGCGATGCTCAGCCCCATCCCCGTCCCGCCCGACTCGCGCCGTGTGGTGAAGAACGGATCGAACACCCGCGCGCGGTCGCCCTCCGCGATGCCGGGGCCGTTATCGCGCACCTCCAGCGTTTGATCAGTGATGGTAAGGTGCAACTCGCTCGCGCCATGCGCTGCGGAGTTTCCGGCAAGCTGCGTCAGCACACGGGTCAGATCAGGGGCCGAGATCGGCAGCGCGCAATCCGCCTTCACCGCCACCTTCAACCCCACTTCCGGCAGCAACGGCACCACTTCGCGCAACCGACATTCCCCCGGCGCGGCGTCGTGGCGGGCGGCGGCATGGGCGCGCAGTTCATTGAGCAGGTGTTCCATGCGCGCGGCGGAGGTGTCGATGGTGCTAAGCAGTTTGGCCCGGTCCTCGGCGCTCAAATCCGGGTCATGCAGCATCTCTGCCGCGCCGCGCAGGGAGGTGAGGGGGGATTTCAACTCATGCGTTACGTGATCCGCATAGGCCGACAGGCTCCGCGCGCGAGATTGCAGCACGTCGCCCATTTCGATGACAGAGCGGCCCAATTCGCCAAATTCCGCCGTACCGAAGCGTTGCGGCGCGGTCACGTTCGCGCGGCCTGCCTTCATCGCGCGGGCATGGGCCGTCAGCGCCCAGACCGGGCGCAGCACAAGCCGCCAGAGCAGCGCGCCCAGCACAAGCACCGCCACAATACCAACGACGGCGAAAAGCTGCGCGGTTTCCAGCCAGCCCAGAATGTTTCCGGCCAGTTTGAACCACGCGATCCCCAGCACCGGGAAGGCCATGATGCCGACCAGCGCTCCCCCGATCACAAGCGCGATCGGCGGTCGCCATTTGCGCCTTACCGGCTCGCGCATGTGCCCATGCGGATGCCGACGCCATGGATCGTTTCAATCGCATCCGCGCAGCCCGCCTCGGCCAGTTTGGCCCGCAAGTTGCGCAGGTGGCTGTCAAGGGTGCGGTCCGACACCGTGATCGCGGTACCATAGACCTGATCCACCAGCGCAGGCCGGGCGAAGACCTGTTCCGGGTGCTGCATCAGCGTCTCCAGAATGGTCATTTCGCGGGCTGTCAGCGTCACCGGCTGGCCCGCGACGGTGCAGAAATGGCGGGCGGCGTCGATGGCCAGCACCCCGCGCTGTGCAGCGCTCGGCGCAGGTTTGCCGCCTCCCGGCGCGCTACGTTTCAGGATCGCCCGCACCCGCGCTGTCAATTCGCGGGGGGAGAAGGGTTTGGTCACATAATCATCACCGCCCAATTCGAAACCCAGCACGCGGTCAATTTCGTCATCGCGGGCGGTCAGGAACAGGACGGGCACCTCGGATGTTTCGCGCAGCGCGCGGCAGACCTGCAAGCCGTCCATGC
>CAZPXE010000227.1:0-5761 GCA_964590545.1 uncultured Rhodobacterales bacterium
GCGGAGGAAGCGGTGGCGGCAGCCCGGCCCCAAGCCGTGATCTGGATGACGAGATCCCGTTCTAAGAAGACTTTTTGGCACGCCAAAACCCCGGCGCGCGGTGCTCCGCGCCCGGTTCGGTTCACATGTTGATCTGCGTCTGAGCGGATCGTTTCGCGTATATATGGAAAGAGACGGGCGCCCGTCAGGGGCGAACGCATAAGTCCTCACGCCCCGCGTACCAAGGCCGGGCAGTCAACGTCGGTATGAGGTCCTGCGGGGCAAAGGCTGTCTTTGCATCCGCAAGGGTCGTTCTGATTACGAAGCTTCGGGCCGCGTTATCGCATCCAGCAATGAACATCGCCTGACCGTTACGCACGGCGCGATAGCGGCTTGGTGACGGTTGCCCCGGAGCGGGTGCAGCAGCCTATCGCCCGTTCAGCGCGTCCTTCAGCAAATCGCGCACCACGTTTTGGGGCACATCCGCCGTGACAAAGGACGTGCCAATGTCACGCGCAAGGATGAAGCGCAGTTGCCCGTCCACCACTTTCTTGTCCTGCCCCATCAGCGTGATCAGCGCGTCGGCATCGGGCAAATCGCCGGGGATATCCGCCAGATCGCGCTTCATCTGCATCTGCGCCAGATGCGCGCGCACCCGGCTGGGGCATTCTTGCGCGCACAGGCCAAGGCGGAACGACAGCTCATACGCCAGCGCGCAGCCGATCGCGACGCCTTCACCGTGCAGCAGCCGGTCGGAATACCCCGTCGCCGCTTCCAGTGCGTGACCGAACGTGTGGCCAAGGTTCAGCAGCGCGCGATCGCCATGCTCTTTCTCGTCCCGCAGCACGATGTCGGCCTTCATCTGTACCGACCAGCGGACGGCTTCGACACGGGCGGGCATATCTCCGGCGGCCAGCTTGGGACCGTTCACCTCTAGCCAGTCAAAGAACGCCGCATCGCCCAGCAGCCCGTATTTCGCCACCTCGCCATAGCCTGCCAGAAAGTCCCGCGCACTCAGCGTGCCCAGCAGATCCGTATCCGCGAGCACGAGGCTCGGTTGATGAAACGCGCCCACAAGGTTCTTGCCGTGGGGCGAGTTGATCCCGGTCTTACCGCCGACCGAGCTGTCCACCTGCGCCAGAAGCGAGGTCGGCATCTGCACGAAGCGCACGCCGCGCCGCAGGATCGCGGCGGCAAAACCCACAAGGTCTCCGACCACACCGCCACCGAAGGCCACGACCACATCGCCGCGCTCGACCTTCTCGGCCAGCAGCCATTCGACCACCTGCTGCAAGTGCGCCCAATCCTTCGTCCCCTCGCCGCGCGGCAATTCAAGGACCGAGGCTTCGATGCCAGCCGCTTCCAGCCCGGCGCGCAGCGAGGCAAGGTGCAGTGAGGCTACATGGGTATCGGCGACAATCGCCAATTTCTTGCGGCGCAGCAGCGGGGCAATCAACGCGCCTGCTTCGGCCATAAGGCCGGGGCCAATCACCACATCATATTCGCGGCCCGGCAAGGGGACGTGGACGGTTTCACGCATGTTTCTTGATCTCTTCCAGAACATCCGAACGCTGGGTCAACGTCGCCAGCACCCGATCGACCATCTCTTCAATCGACAGGCCCGGCGCGCTTTTGACCGACAGGTCCGCCTGCGCATAGGTCGGCACGCGGGCGTCGAAAATCTCTTCCAACGTGGCGCGGGGATTATCGGTCATCAGCAAAGGCCGGGTCGATTTATGCTTCACGCGGGACCAAAGCAGGTCCACATCCGCATCCAGCCACAGCGACAGCCCCCGCTGCGTAACCGCTGCGCGATTGCCTTCGGCCAGAAACGCGCCGCCGCCGGTTGACAGAATACACGGGTCACCATCGAGCAGGCGCGAGATGACCCGAGCCTCTTTCTCGCGAAAGAATGGCTCTCCAAACCGAGAGAAAATCTCAGGCACCGACAGGTTCGACGCCGCCTCAATCTCGGTATCGCTATCCAGAAACGGCACGTCCAGCCGCGCGGCCAGCGCCCGGCCCACAGCCGTTTTGCCCGCGCCCATCATACCCACCATCGCCACCGTCTTGTGAAGACGGTGCGTGTGGCGCGCGGCCCCCGGAAGGTGCTGAATATTGCTCATCCTCGTGTGAATGACGTGATATTTTGGAAAAGGCCATATATAAGTTTGGAAAAAGGGCATCAGACCGGGCAGGAAAAAATGGTGTTTAAGCTTATCAAGCTGCTGATCATATTGGCAGTTTTGGCATTCATAGCTTTGGTAGCGTATGCGTATGTTGGCCCCTATTTCGGGGTCGATTTCGACGCGCCTCAAGAGCAGATCAGGGAGCCTGTGGCGCTTGAAGACGGGTAAGCGCCAGATTTTTGCGGCATTTTCGGTGCTTGTGGTCTGTGCCGCGCCCGGGTCTGCGCAAGAGCCGGGGAGCGCGCCGCTGTCTGCGATTGAATGGTTGACCCAGAACGCCGAACCTATCGTGCAAGCCCCCGATGAGCCGCCGATCGTCAAAAGTGGCACCGCGCCCGAAGTGACTGTCGCACCGCTAAGCGATACGTTGGTGCAACGCATCGGGTTGCTACCATTTCGCGTGACGGGCCTGCCGCCGCAAATGTGGAGCGGGGCGGCGGCGAATGATCTCGACTTTGCCCTGTCGCGCGCCGCGAGCCAACGTGTCCCCGCAGCGCAGGAATTGCTGCTGACAATGCTGCTGGCGGAGACCGATGATCTTCGCCCCGAGGAAGCGGGCGTGCGCTGGCTGAGCGCGCGGCTTGATACGCTGATACAACTTGGCGCGGTGGAGCCTGCTCTGGCGCTGGTGATGCAGGCTGACGGGTCTCGGAACCCGGCGCTGTTTGCCCGCTGGCTTGATCTGGCCCTGCTCGCAAAACAGGAAGAAGCCCCTTGCACCGCCTTGCAATCTGCCCCGCAGCTGATCCCAAGCGAGGCTGCGCGCATCTATTGCACGGCGCGGGTGGGCGATTTTGATACGGCGGCGCTGCTGTTCGGGACTGCGTCGGCTCTGGATGTCCTCAGCCCGGACAAAAAGGCGCTGCTGGCGCGATTTCTGGACCCGGACCTGTTCGAAGACGACCCGCTGCCCCGCGCCCCGGTGCGCCCTGACCCGCTGACCTTCCGGCTGTTTGAGGCCGCAGGCGCGCCGCTGCCGACAACGCCCCTGCCCCGCGCGTTTGCCCATACGGACCTGTCCAGTGATGCCGGGTGGAAGGCGCAGCTTGAGGCGGCGGAGCGACTTGCGCGGGTGGGCATCCTTCCGTCGAACCGCCTGCTTGGGCTCTACACGGACCGCAAAGCGGCGGCTTCTGGCGGCATCTGGGACCGGGTGCGCGCCTTGCAGGCGTTTGAAGCGGCTTTGGCGCAGCAAGAGGCCGAGGCGATTGCAAAAGCCCTGCCCGCCCTGTGGCGCGGCATCCGCTCGGCGGGGTTAGAGGTGGTGTTTTCCGATCTGTACGCCGCGCAATTGGCGGAGCTGACCTTGCCCGGCGCGGCGGCACAGATCGCGCATCATATGGAACTTCTCTCGCGCAGCTATGAAACAGCGCCCTTGCCCGCCGCGCCATCGGAGCGCGCCCGTTTCTTGGCCAGTGTCGCGCAAGGCACGCCCGACCCGGCGTTGGCGCAGAGTGATATGGCCCGGGCCGTTGCTGCGGCCTTTGGCGACGCAGCGAGCCCAAGCGCGGCGACCGGCGATGTGACCCCGGATAAGGTGGGGCTGGTGCTGCTGGATACGCTCGCCACGCTCGCCGATGCCGGACGCGGTGATCTGAACGCGCTGCAAACCGGGCTGAGCGATCTGCGCGCGCTGGGGCTTGAGGATATCGCCCGCCGCGCCGCGCTTCAGATGCTGATCCTGAAAGACCGGGGGTAGAGTCGATGATCCCAGCGCATAGATGGATTTCCGCCTTCCTCGACGCCCAAGCCGCCGAACGCGGCGCGGCGAATAATACGCAAGAGGCCTATGGCCGGGATTTGCTGATCTTTTCGGATTGGCTGGCGGGCGAAGGCGTGGATTTCCCCGGCGCGAGCCGCGGGGATGTGGAGGCGTTCCTGATCCATTGCGAGGCGCAGGGGCTGGCCAAGTCCACCCGCGCGCGACGGCTCTCGGCGATCAAGCAGCTGTATCGCTTCGCGTTTGAGGAAGGCTGGCGCGCGGATAATCCCGCGATCCAGATTGACGGGCCGGGCAAGGATAAACGCTTGCCCAAAACGCTCAGCCATGAGGAGGTCGACCGTTTGCTTGCAGCGGCGCGCACGACCGGGCGGGGTGAGATTGATCGGTTGCGCAATACCTGTCTGATGGAATTGCTGTATGCAACGGGTATGCGGGTGACGGAGTTGGTGTCGCTCCCCGTCTCGTCCGCGCGGGGGGATCCGAGGATGCTGCTGGTGATGGGCAAAGGCGGCAAGGAACGTCTGGTCCCGCTGTCCCCCGATGCGCGCGATGCGCTGGCGGTGTGGCTGAAGGCGCGCGATGCAGAGGATGAACGGGCGGTGGCCAAGGGCAAGCCGTCATCGAAATTCCTGTTCCCGACGCGGGCGGCGGCAGGCTATTTAACGCGGCACCGTTTCTATATGCTGATCAAGGAGTTGGCGGTGGCGGGCGGCGTGTCCCCGTCCAAGGTCACGCCACATACGCTGCGCCACGCCTTCGCCACGCACCTGCTGGAAGGCGGCGCGGATTTGCGATCGATCCAGACGATGCTGGGCCATGCGGATGTAGCCACAACCGAGATTTACACCCATGTACTGCAGGAACGCCTGACCCAACTGGTGCTGGAGCATCACCCCTTGGCGCGCGACGCTAACTTGAGTGGGTCCGGCAAGACATCTTCGGACGGCCAGTAACCTGTCACAAGGCCGCGGTGATAGCCTTGGACAAGACCCACCGCTTCCATCGCGGCGCAAGCGGCGTCTTGGTCGTAGGTGAGGCGATGGAAGGTGACTGCGCTCCCCGGCCCTGTGAACTTAGTCGCTGTTTGATGACCTGAGGCCAGCCCCCGAACCGAGGGGGCAGTTCGCGGGCTATGATCTATACGTTGGTCCAACAAAGCAAACACCGTCGCTGCGTCCCCATCATGCGCGGGCATGCCGATCACGCCTGCGTTGATCCATGTCCCATTGGGCAAGTCCCGCTCAAACGGGATACCGGAATGACCTGACAAGATCACATCAACGGGGCCAACGACCGTCTCCAACGCCTCCCATTCCTCCAGAAACTCTGTATCCGGCGAGGTCGGCCAGAGGAATCGGGACACATCCGTGACGCCGCCGTGGATCACAGCGCAGCGCCGCCCCTCATGCGTGAATGTCACCACATCCGGGCAGGCCGCCATCCATGCGCGTTGATCGGGGGTAATCTGAGCGGCGGCGTGGGCGAACCACGCCCCGGACATCAGATCGCAAGCGGTGCCGTCTTCGAAGCCGCAGCCGCAATCGGTGGCCCCTGCCCCAAGCTGCTTTTCCATGTTCCCTGCGACCACCGCGCAGCCAAAGGCGCGAATGGCCTCAGCGCTCGCGAAGGCATCGGCGCAATAGGCAACGACGTCTCCGGTGCAGATGACGTGGCTAGGCGGGATGGCGCGGCGCTCGGCTTCGGCGATCAGCGCTTGGCTCGCTTGCAAATTCGAGTACGGGCCGCCGAACATCAGAACGGGGCCGCTCAGCGTACCAAGGTCGTGAACAATCATGCCCCCTCGCTATAGCGTTTCGGGAAAACGTTGAATCGCAAAGACCTTGCCGCGCTTCGCCCTCTTAGGGACATT
>CAZPXE010000228.1:0-5758 GCA_964590545.1 uncultured Rhodobacterales bacterium
AGATGATCAAGGAAGTGCTGGATACGATGGTGGAGCTTGCCGAAGAGGGCATGACCATGCTTTGCGTCACGCACGAGATGGGCTTTGCCCGTCAGGTGGCGAACCGCGTGATCTTCATGGACGCCGGGCAGATCGTGGAACAGAACGAGCCGGAAGAGTTCTTCAACAACCCGCAAAGCCCCCGGACGCAGGAATTCCTAAGCCAGATTCTGGGGCATTAAAGCGTTTCAACGTTTTCTCGAAACGCCATAAGTGTCGCAAAACTCGTCCCGGCCTTGAGCCGGGACCTCGAAATCAAAGGGCGCGCCTATGTGAAATGGGCGCGCTTTTTCGTTGCGGGTCCGGGCCCATTGGCGGGGAGGTTTTAGATCAAGTCTCTGGGGACCATGAAGCCCACAGGCGCGCCATCCCCCCACGTGATATCCCGCCAGTCATCGGCGATGAAGCGAACCACGAGCGTGGCGCAGGTCGGGTAGGCTTCAAATTGGATGTGTTGCGGCGGGCGACGCACGATTTGTTGTGCGAAGTCGCCGATGCCGGGGTTGTGGCCAAGCAGCAGGACCGTCTTGGCCGTCAGTACCGTAAGGGCGGCAAGCATCGTTTCCGCCCGCGCATGATACAGCTGCACAGAAAAGGCCACTTCGCAATCAAAGCCCAGTCCCGCAAAGGTGTCTTGCGTGCGCTGGGACGAACTGCTGATCGCCACCTCTGGCACATGTCCGCGCGCGCGTAGCCAGTCGCCCATCGCGGCTGCTGAGGCGCGGCCTCGCTCGTTCAGGGGGCGGTCATGGTCGTCGAGGTTCGGGAAGTCCCAACTGGATTTCGCGTGGCGCATCAGGATCAACGTGCGCGTGCGGCTTTCGGAGAGATCGTCGGTCATACAGGGTGGAAACTTCTCATATGGAACGCGGATTGGGCTGGGTCGCGTCCAAAGGCCTGACTGATCGGGCAGGCGCGGCGGACTTTACAGCCGCTCTCCATACAATCCACGCCGGGGCCGGTGTCAAGGAAGCCTTTGCAACGCGGCACATCATAGTCATGTGCGTCCGACAGGGCCGAGACGGGGCAGGCGGTGAGGCAGGGTTTGCCCGCACAGGTGTCGCAGGGATTTGCGCGTAGTGCGGGCGCGTTCAGTGGCTGCGGCACCCTGATCGCACCTCGGATTGAGATCATCAGCCCGGCGCGGTCGTGGATCAACATCCCCGTCGGGCTGTTCCAGAATCGCCCCGTGGCCTTGGCCCAAGCGATGAACGGCGCATAGGGTGGCCCGTCGGACGGGTAGAGCGATTGCCAGCCGCGCGTTGCGCAGAGCGCGCCGATGATGCGCTTTGACCAGCGGTCAAGCGGGTCGGGGGCTTGGTCTTTGTATTCACCGCTTGATGTGAAAACGGGCCACATTTCCGGGCCTGCACCGATTAGAATCAAGTGGCTGTCGCCCTCCGGCGCACGGCCCATGACGAACAAGCCATGCGGCTCCAGCGCCGCGCTTAAGTCTGCGTCGTTCATTTGCGAAAGAAGGGCAGGGCAAGGCTCCATCCAAGCCGCGCGGGGCGCTCGTCTTGCCATTCAAGGCCGATTTTCATGGCGTCATGTCCCTCGGCAGGCTGGGCGATATAGGTGCGGAACAGGCGATCCCAAATCGACAGGGCAAAGCCGTAATTGCTGTCATGTTCGTGCCGATGAACCGAGTGGTGGACGCGGTGCATGTCGGGCGTAACCAGCACTTGCCGCACCAGCACGTCGAGCCACAGGGGCAGTTTGATGTTAGCGTGGTTGAACATCGCGGTGCTGTTTAGCAGAATTTCGAACAGGATTACGGCGACGGCGGCAGGGCCCATAAGGTAAACAAGGCCGATTTTGATCAGCATCGACAGCGCGATTTCAAGGGGGTGAAAGCGGATGGCCGTGGTCACGTCGATATCCACATCCGCATGATGCACCCGGTGCAACCGCCACAGCAGCGGCACCTTGTGTGTGATCAAATGCTGCGCCCAGATCGCAAAGTCGAGGATCAGGATCGACAGCGTGACTTCGAGCCAGATCGGCCAGTCGGTGAGATTGAACAGCCCCCATCCGTTCGCATGCGCATCCATCGCGGCCCCCACGGCAAGCACGGGCAAGCCAATGACGACAAGCCCTCTGGCCAGCAATTGCAGCGTGAGAGTGTTGGCGACGGTGATCGCCCAATTCGTCGTCCACCGCTTGGCCCGCGTCTGACTGCGCACGCGGCGGGGCAGCCACGCTTCGGCGGCTGCGAACAGCGCAAAGAGGCCAAGAAAGACGCCGAGGCGGATGAGAGCTTCGTTTTCCATATGGGTAATTTACGTCACGGGTGGCGCGGGGCAAGCGGCAGGACGACACATCTTAGTGTACAATACCTTCGAAGCGCTCAAGACACGGTTTACCGCGCGCGAATGATGCTTCCAGCGCCGTGTTCTGTGAACAACTCCAACAGCACCGCGTTTTCCACCCGCCCGTCCACGATCACCGCTGCGCGCACGCCGCTGGCGATGGCGTCGAGTGCGGTTTCGGTTTTAGGGATCATGCCGCCGGCGATCACGCCGTCTTCGGTCATCTGACGGATTTGATCGGCTGTGAGTTCCGTGACGACCTCGCCATCCGCGTTCTTCACGCCGGACACATCTGTCAGCAGGAGAAGCCGGTCTGCCTTCAACGCGCCCGCAATGGCCCCGGCAGCAGTGTCGCCATTTATATTATAGGTCTCGCCCGCTGTGCCCGCGCCGAGTGGGGCGATGACAGGGACCATTTCGTTGTCAAACAGGGTCTGCAGAACGCGCGGATCGATTTGCGAGGGGCGGCCCACGAGGCCGAGATCGGGATTGGCAGGCTCGCAGAACATCAGGTTCGCATCCTTGCCCGACAGGCCCACCGCGCGACCCCCTTGGGCGTTTATCGCCGCCGCGATGCGCTTGTTCACGACGCCGGAGAGGACCATTTCAACGACTTCCATCGTTGCCGCATCGGTGACCCGCTTGCCGTCCTTGAACTCGGACACGATGCCAAGCCGGTCGAGCATCGCGTTAATCATTGGCCCGCCACCATGCACCACAACCGGGTTCATCCCCACCTGCCGCATCAGCACCACATCGCGCGCAAAACTGGCCATTGCCGCGTCCGAGCCCATGGCGTGTCCGCCCAGCTTGATGACGACGACAGCGCCGGAATAGCGTTGCAGGTAAGGCAGCGCCTTATTCAGGGTGGAGGCGGTCGAGATCCAATCGGGGTTCATGTCACGAGGTTTCATCTGTCTGGCTAATCTGTTGGGCTGCCGCGTTGTGCCGGGCTTTGCTGCCCGCGACAAGGTTAATTTCCGCCCTCAAGCCCTGTGATGATGCTGCGCAACGTACCGATGCCATCGCCTTTCTCGGACGAGGTCAAAACGATCTCTGGGTAGGCCGCAGGGTGCTTCGCCAGCGCGCCGCGCACTTGGGTCAGCACCTTGTCACGCTCGTTGGCTTTTACTTTGTCGGCTTTGGTCAGCACGCATTGGAAGGTGACAGCGGCGCTGTCCAGCAGTGACAGGATTTCGTCATCCACCGGCTTCACCCCATGCCGGGCGTCGATCAGCACAAAAGCACGGCGCAGGTTTTGGCGGCCGGACAGGTATTGTTTCAGCAGCGCTTGCCATTTCTTCACCACATCAACGGGCGCGTTGGCATAGCCATAGCCGGGCAGGTCGACCATGTAATGCGACTCGCCAAGGGTGAAAAAGTTAATCTCTTGCGTCCGGCCCGGCGTGTTTGAAGCCCGTGCCAGCCCGCGCCGGTTCGTTAGCGCATTGATCAGGCTGGATTTGCCGACATTGGAGCGGCCCGCGAAACAAATTTCAAGCCGATCAGCGGGAGGCAGCCCGTCTATCGCGACAACACCCTTAAGGAAATCCGCCCCGCCGCCAGCCGCAAACAAGCGGCGTGCGCGTTCCAGCGTTGGCGCGTCAGGTTCTTCGGCGAGGGGGAAGGGCAGGGCGTTCATAGTGTCGCTCTATCGCCGACAGCCACGGTGCCGCTCTTGCGGACCATGCCGTTGATGCCGAATTCGGTATGACCCCAGCCTTCTTCCAGCACTTGCAAGGTCGGCACGTCGCGGCGTCCGGTTTCCGGGTTGGCTTCGGTGGCGCGGCAGCGTCCAATCGGTTCGACAATTTCGATCTCAGCGCCGCCGATGCTGAGGGTCTTGCCGATCAAGTCCTGTTCTTCCCATGGGGCGAGGCCATCCAGCCAGATATTGCCCCGAAACCGGCGCGGGTCCATGTCGCGGCCTGCCTTCTGAGACAAGGCGCGGAGCGAGGCGAGGTTCAGGATGGAAATCGACGCGAACGGCGCATCCGCCATTCCCTCGAGCGGAGAGGTGACAATGGAAACCGGGGGGCGGCGGTTCTCGGGATAGATCGGAACGAGCCAATCGAACAGAGCCGGGGCAGCGTTTGAATCGGTTGGGTCAACCGCGTGATCAGGACGCTCGGGGTGGCTGAGATGGATCGTTTTGCCATCTGTGCGCGCAGTGATCGCCATCAGCGACGGACCCTTTGCCCCGCGCAGGAAGTTGCGGCAAGAGCGCCAGCCGTCGCTCGTATCTGCGCCTTCTTCCAGCACGGCCCACGCACGATCCAACGGGAATGGTCGACCCTCAGTCAGGTCAATCGCACTCAGCCGTTCGGCCCCAATCCCCTTGATCGGGTGCCTATAAAGTTGCTCGACCGTCCAATTCACGCCTTATCCTTCGGCTTGCGCTGAAAGCTTCTTTTGATGTTGGCGAACACGTCTGGCTTGTAGCCCTGACTGCGCATGATCGTGTATTGCTGGATGAAGGTGATCGTGTTGTTCGCGATCCAGTAGATGACCAGCCCGCTCGCAAATCCGCCCAGCATGAACATGAAGACCCAAGGCATCCACGCGAAGATCATCTGTTGCGTCGGGTCCGTGGGTGCGGGGTTCAGCTTTTGCTGCAGCCACATGGAGATACCGAGCAGCAGCGGCAGGATGCCGATAAAGATCAGCGCGAGTAGCGAATTCGGATCCGGGGCTTCAAACGGCAGCAAGCCGAACAGGTTTATGAACGATGTTGGGTCGGGCGCAGAAAGGTCCGAAAACGGACCCAGCCATGGCGCGTGGCGCAACTCGATCGTAACGAAGATCACCTTGTAGAGCGAGAAGAAGATCGGAATCTGGAGCAGGATCGGCAAGCAGCCCGCGGCCGGGTTCACCTTTTCCTTCTTGTAAAGCTCCATCATTCCGGTTTGCATTTTCTGGCGGTCGTCGCCTGCGCGCTCTTTGATCTTCTCCATTTCCGGCTGGAGTTCTTTCATCTTCGCCATCGAGACGTAGGATTTGTAGGCGAGCGGGAAGAGCAGGAGTTTGATGACCAGCGTCAAGCCGATGATCGACCAGCCCATATTCCCGATGATCAGATTGAGTTCGTGCAGCAACCAGAAGATCGGCTTGGTCAGGAAGAAGAACCAACCCCAATCGATGCTGTCGATAAACTTGGTAACGCCTGCGCTCTGGTATGAACGCAGCGTTTCCCATTCTTTCGCTCCGGCAAATAGCTGTGTTTCCACAGTCTCTTGCGCGCCGGGTTCTATGGTGCGGGTTGGCAGGCGGGTGATGGCGCGAAACACTTCCGTGGGCGGGTCATAGGTCAGAGCTTGATCGAACGGTGCGCTGTTGTCCGGGATCAGAATGGCTTGCCAGAAATGGTCGGTGAAACCGATCCAGCCGTCTGTTACGTCCTCGTACAC
>CAZPXE010000229.1:0-5724 GCA_964590545.1 uncultured Rhodobacterales bacterium
AGCCATCTTCGGCGTGGACCTCGTGCGCGAACAAATCCGCGTTGCGGCGGGCCTGCCGATGTCCTTCGCTCAGCAAGACCTAAGCATTAACGGCCACTCCATCGAAGTGCGGATCAACGCTGAAACCTTCCCCGGTTTCGCCCCCCGCCCCGGCCGGATCACACAATATCACGCGCCCGGCGGGCTTGGGGTGCGCATGGATAGTGCCCTCTACGAAGGTTACTCTATCCCGCCCCATTACGACTCGCTCATCGGCAAACTCATCGTCCATGGGCGCGACCGGCCCGAAGCCCTCGCCCGCCTGAACCGCGCCCTTGGCGAATTGATCGTCGACGGGGTTGAAACCACGGTCCCGCTGTTCCACGCTCTGCTGCAAGAACACGACATTCACACCGGCGATTACAACATCCACTGGCTAGAGAAATGGCTCGACACGCTGCCATCGGAGTAAGCCCATGAAGGACGATCACACCCCGGATCGTCTCTCGCCAGAGCTATTGCTGCATGGCTATTCCATCGGCGTCTTCCCCATGGCCGAACATCGCCACGACCCAGAGATTTTCTGGGTCGACCCGAAACGGCGCGGTATCCTTCCGCTGGATCGCTTTCACATCGCCCGCTCCCTTGCGCGCCGCATGCGCAAGCCCGACCTCAGCGCGACCCTCGACACCTGCTTCCCACGGGTTCTGCACGCCTGCGCCGACCGCACCGAAACATGGATTAATTCAGAAATTTCAGCGCTCTACACCGAACTTCACGAACGCCGCCGCGCCCATTCCCTCGAAGTTTGGTCCGAAGGCACGCTCATCGGCGGCGTCTACGGCGTCACCCTCGGCGCTGCGTTTTTCGGCGAAAGCATGTTTTCCCATGCGCGCGATGGCTCCAAAATCGCCCTGGCCTGCCTGACAACGCATCTACGCGCCTGCGGCTTCACTTTGTTCGACACACAATTCACAACACCGCACCTGATCTCGCTGGGTGCCTGCGAAATCAGCCGCGCCGCCTATCACAATAAGCTCGAAGATGCCCTGCGGCGCGATGCGAACATCACAGCACAGCCGCTCATCCAACCTCAGGATGTCGTGGTACAGCGAATAACCCACACATCATACTGAGGGTGATCCAGCGCGCTCAGCGCCGGGGCCGAGGCGATCATCCAGCCGTTGAACACCGGGTCATCCCGCCCGGCCTCGCTGATTTCCAAGCCCGCATATGCATTCCCAGCCCGGTTTCCGGCAGGGTAACGGCATTCGCGCAGTCTGATGTTCAAGCGCCCCAACTGCGCAATCGTGCCCGCGCGCATCTCCACATCCCGCGTCGTGCCCGACACTTTGTCGAGCACCCGCAGCACGCCGCCCGGTGCAAGCTCGGTCTGCTGCGCAGTGGCCGGAGCCGCCAAAGCCATTAAAACAAGGGCCAAACGGATCATTCGCCATCTCCTCCGCTGACGAATTTCAGCAACAGCGAAATCAGGCTCACCGCCCCTTGCGTGTCGGTAATCTCATCACCTTCCTCAAAGGTGAAGGGCGAGCCGCCCGGCATAATCTCAACGAAGTTCCCGCCCAAAAGCCCTTCAGAGGAAATGATAATCGCGCTGTCGTCGGGGATCTCAATGCCCCGGTCCACCGCCACAACCGTGTCCGCGCGGAACGTTTCGGGGTTCAGCGACACCTCTGTCACCGTGCCGACCTTGACGCCCGCCAGCCGCACATCCGTGCCAACCCCGACCCCTTCAAGCGAGCGGAACGATGCCGCCAATGGGTAGCTGTCCGATGCGCCCGACAGCCCGGCCACTTGCCCAGCATAGACGGCAAAGCCGATAGCGGCGGCAAGAACAGCACCACCAACGGCAATTTCAAGTTTATTTTCAGACATTTGCGCGGGACCTGCTCAGGATCATTGGCCCCGTTATACCGCCCTTTACTCGGGCGTCCAAGCCTCGTAATCGCTGCGCGCTTGTGGCGTCGCATTGCGGATCGACCCGGCGGGCGCATAGGCCAAAGCCGTTCCGGTCAGGTTCTCCTGATGCGGCTTTTCCCACGCCTTGTGGGCCAGTGGCTTTTCACTCGGCGTCTCATCCCACATCCGGTGCAGCCAGCCATGCCAGTCCGGGCTGACCCGCGACGCTTCCGCCTCGCCGTTGTAAATCACCCAACGCTTGCTGTCGTCGTTGTTGCGGTAATACACATTGCCCTGATCGTCTTCGCCCATTTTTTCACCATTGCGCCAAGTGAAAATCTGGGTGTTCAGCGTCTGGCCATTCCACCAGGTCACCGCGCGCAAAAGAGTGTTCAGGATGCCCATGCTTGCCTCCGGCTGGACCGATTTGTGCTTGATATGAACCAGATTTGCGCCGCCGTCCAGTGGACAACACGTCGCTGTATCTCACTCTGGCAACAGCGCCGTCACCTCAATCTCAATCCGATATTTCGGGTCAATCAAACCGCATTCGATCATCGTCGCTGCGGGTGGGTTTTCACCGAACGTTTGTGCCAGAATCGGCCAGCAGGGTTCAAACTCATGCCGATCCGGTAACATGTAAGTCACGCGTATAACTTGCGTAAAATCCGTCCCGGCCTGTTCCAACGCACCGCGGATTGTGTCCAGCGCCGAAGCGCATTGCGCCTCGACCGTATCTCCGTGTCCGACAGTGCCAGCCACATGCACCATCCCGCCCGCGATGACTGCGCGGCAATACCCAATTTTCGGCTCAAACTCACCGCCAGAATGGATGCGTTTTATCGTCATGTTTCAGTCTCCAGAACTCTTGTCGTTTCGCGCGCACTGGCCTTGGGGGCCCGCCCCCGTCACTGCAAAACGACGACCGTGCGGCCGCGATGCTGCAGCGTGTCGAATTTGGTGTCAAACGTTTGCTCAAGCCGTTCCGATGTCAAAATCTGCGCACTTGGCCCCGATCCCAAAACCGCGCCAGCCTTCATCGCAACAATCTGGTCTGTCCAGCGCGCGGCGGCGGCAATGTCATGCAGCGCCACCACGATCCCGCGCCCCTCTTGGCGGCTCAGATCGTACAGGCGAGACATCAGGCGGCGCACGTGTTTGGGATCAAGCGCGTTCAACGGCTCATCAAGCAAAATCCAAGGCGTGTCCTGTGCATAGGTCATTGCGACAAACGCCCGCTGCCGCTGGCCGCCAGACAGTGAGTCGATCGCCCGATCCGCCAGATCCTCCAAGTCAAAGGCAGACAAGGCCGTCGCAACCTTCGCCTGATCCCGCGCCGTCGCGCGGCCCTGATGATGCGGCCAACGGCCAAAGGCGACCAACTCGTGAACCCTCAAACGGCTCACGACGGCGGGCGATTGCTGCAACAACGCAACCGCTCGGGCGCGTTCGGGTCCGCAGGCGGCAAAAGGATCAAGCCCGTCAATGGATACCGACCCACAGGTCGGCTCAAGCAGCCCCGCCAGACAATGCAGCAACGTCGACTTTCCCGCCCCGTTCGGCCCAATCAACCCCGTGACGGCACCCGGGCGAAACACTGCGCTGACGTTTGTCAGAACGCGCTTGCCGCCCAACGCACAGGACAGATCACATACCTTGATCATCGCTTTTTCTTCCCAAGGACAAGAGCCAAGAACAGCAGCCCGCCCCCCACTTCGATCACAATCGCCAGCGCAGACTCGGCGCCCATTATCCGCTCGAACACAAACTGCCCCGCCACGAGAATTAGCGCTCCGATCACGGCGGCCGCGGGCAACAGCACCGCGTGGCGGTTGGTGTCCATCACCGCGCGCGCAAGGCTGGCACATAGCAAACCGAAGAACGTGATGGGTCCGACCAACGCTGTTGAAACCGCCACCATCGCGGCAATCAGCAAGAGCACCAGCAGCACCAAGCGATCATGCGCCAACCCCAGACCGCGCGCTGTGCCACGGCCAAGCGCGGCCACATCCAGAGCAGGCGCAAGGCGCATCGCCAGCGTCATCGCAGCGCACAAGGCCAGCGCCGCTCCTGTCAGTAGTGTCAGATCAACCGATCCGAAGCTGGCGAACATCAACTGCTGAACCACGGCAAATTCCGACGGGTCCAGCATCCGCTGAACCATGGATGACAGGCCGCGCAGCAACACACCCAACACGACACCCGTCAGGATCATGCGGACCATATCCCCTGCCCCGCGTCGCAACAGCGTCCCAAACAAAGCAAGCCCAGCGAGCATCAACACTGAGGTCTCAATACCAAACCGCAAAGGAGCGGGAATTTGCGCAGCCGCAACGCCGCCCAGCAAGGCGACCAACAGGGTCTGCATCAACACAAACAGCGCATCAAAACCAACAATCCCCGGCGTCAACAACCGGTTCATCGCGACTGTTTGGAACAAAACGGTGGCAACCCCCGTGGCCGCCCCGACAACCATCAGCGCCAACAGCTTGGTCAACCGCAGCTCCAGAATAAACCCATACGGCGCTCGCAGCCCCCAAAGGGTGAAACCGATGCACAGCAGAAACAAGCCGCTGCTTAACCACAGGAATGGGCGCGTGATCATGCGCGCCTCGGGGCCGCGTAAAGCAGCCACAAAAACACAGCGGCGCCAAAAACGGCGAAGACAGTCGCGGCGGGTATTTCGAACGGGTACCGGATCACCCGGCCTATGATGTCAGCGGCCAAAACCAATATTCCACCGCTCAGGGCAATAAAGGGCAAGTTCGCCCGCAAATTGTCACCCCGCCAACGGGACAGAATATTGGGCGCGACAAGGCCCACGAACGGAAACGCTCCGACAGTCACCAGAACCAAGGCAAGCAGAACCGAGACAATCACCAACCCAAATGCGCGCGTCTGTTCGTAGTTCAGCCCCAAAGACCGGGCTTGCGATTCTCCAAGACCAAGCAGCGTAATTCGATCCGCTGCCACGTATAAAAGCACCGCCAGCACTGCCACGCCCCAAAGCCATTCATATCGGCCCCGCATCACGCCGGAAAACTCGCCCAACGTCCAAATTCCCAAGTATTGCAGCAAATCCGCTTGCCACGCGATATAGGCCGCAAAACCGCCCAATATCCCGCCATAAACAATGCCAACAATGGGCAGCAGCATCGGGTCCTGCCGTGGAACATGGCGTGCCAGCGCAAGAAATCCGGCCATACCGGCCAACGCCGAAACCGCCGCCACCAGCATCTTGCCCGCAATCGCCGCCCCCGGTGCGGCCAAGGTCACCGCCAAAAGCCCCAACATCGCAGCCTCCGGCGTGCCCGTCAGCGAGGGCTCAACCAATCGGTTCTGCATGACTTGCTGAACCACAACGCCTGCCAAAGCGAGGCCAGCGCCCGCCAAAACCGCTGCCGCCGTGCGGGGAAAACGACTGACAAGCAACAGCCAACCGCCCTCGCCCGAGGAGAGAGACGCCACGCCGATCCCAAGGCTCAGCACGCTCAGACCGACCAGCGCAACAATCAGAACCCAAGCCGCGCGCACGGCTTTAGCTGCCTTGCGCCTTGAATGCCGCAATCACCAGATCGAGCGTACCCATGACAGACTGAACACCGCCACTGGCAATATAGACGGGCGCGGAGTCGAGATAGACAATCTGGCCCGCTTTTGCCGCCTTGGTCTGCGCAACAAGCGGGTTGTCGAGTGTCGCTTGCGCAGACCCGCCCTGCCCAATGGCCGCGCCGCGGTCGATGACAAATATCCAATCGGGATTTGTATCTGCGATAAACTCGAATGAAATCGCCTGCCCGTGGGAGGACGCTTTGAGGTCTTCAG
>CAZPXE010000230.1:0-5704 GCA_964590545.1 uncultured Rhodobacterales bacterium
AAAGTATCGAAACCGTCGCTGTATCAGGAATTCGGCAGCGAAGACGGATTGAAACGGGCCGTTCTCACTGACTATCACAAAATGACGCTGGCACCGCTGTATGAGATGTTGACCGTGGATCAGCCCTTTGACGCCGCTCTAGTCGATTTCAAAGAGTACATTCTGCGCGATCATCAAGAATACGGGATGCCCATGGGCTGCCTATTTGTCGATTTGTGCCAATGCCGAGATCACTTGCGCGAACTAACAGGCGCAAAAGTCGATGAATTTCGAGACTTGTCCGTGAGTGTCCTGCAAGCATGGATTGAAAGAGCAAGTGCGAATGGTGAGTTGAAGTTGTCCATCTCACCACGGACGGCGGCAATCTACATCGATGGCCAAATCGCAAACATCATGAACATGCAACGGCAAGGCGTTTCGCAAGAAGATACATCGTCAATCTTTCGACTCGCGCTTTCGGTTTTTGAATGAGAAGCAGCCATTAGTGCAGCCGCAGCGAAATGGTGCTTTGTCCCGCAGACCAGAAATTCGCGTTAACTACACACAGGCATCCCCCTACCCCCGCAACACCTCCGCAACCGGCAACATCGCCTTGACCCCATCGCCACACGCCTTCACCAGCCCGGCGGCGCGCCAGCCTTCGGGCAGGTCATAGTGCAGCGTAAAACTCTTCCGGCGGAGCAAGTCCCCATGTGGGTGGTCCGCGTCATAGGGTTTGGGTACCCGCTTCAGCGGTTCCGCGCCCCAGTCGCTGATCTGCGCGCCGCTCGCTTTGATTGCGTCCGTCAGAGCGTCACCGTTCCGGTCCACGAGCGCGCGAAACGCGGTCAGCTTGTCTTTATCCATCCCCATCAGCCCCATGCCAAGCATCACGTAACGCGGGCTCATGCCGAAGAACCACGAAGGTGTCAGCCCCGGTGCATCCACCGGCGACCACAGCAAATGTTGATGCGTTTTCAGCGGCGTCTTGTCCTTGGAAAACCGCACATCGCGGTAGATGCGGAACAGTTTGGGTTTCACCGTCTGCCCCGTGATCCGCGCGATATCTTCGGCCATCAGATCGCCAAAGAACTCCGCCGGCTTCTTGATCTCGTCGGTATAGCGGTCCTTTTGCGGCTCGAACCAAGCCTTGCTGTTGTTGCGCTCCAACTCGGCAAAGAAGGCCACCGCCTCGTCCACCATCCGCTCAAACCCGTCCATCCTGCAAACCCCTGTTGCCCCTTGCCCGCGCCCGTGGCAGCGTGCGGCCATGACCCAGCTTACCACCAAATCCGGCGCGCATGTCACGCCTTTCTCGTTCGGTACGATGCAGTTCGGCGGCAAGGCCGATGCGCAGGAAAGTGCCGAGATGTTCGACGCCTGCCGCGCCGCCGGGATCACCCATTTCGACACCGCCCATGTCTATACCGGCGGGCAGTCGGAGGAGATCCTTGCGGACCTGATCGCGGGCCAATCGGACGAGCTCTTCATCGCCACCAAGGCGGGCTATACGGGCGGTGCGGGCCGGGCGAACCTGCTGACGCAGTTCGACATTTCACGCGCGCGGCTGAAGCTCGATTGCGTGGACCTGCTTTATCTCCACCGCTTCGACGACGACACCGACCTGCGCGAGACGATGGACGCGTTTGCCACTTTAAAGGCCCAAGGCGCGATCCGTTTTGTCGGCCTGTCCAACTTCGCCGCATGGCAGGTGATGAAGGCGCAAGCTGTGGCTGCTCAGTTTGATATCCGCGTTGATGCGCTGCAACCGATGTATTCGCTCGTCAAACGGCAAGCCGAGGTCGAAATCCTGCCCATGTGCGCCGATCAGGGCATCAATGCCTGCACCTATTCGCCCTTGGGCGGCGGGCTGCTGACCGGGAAATATGTGGCATCGGGCGCGACCGGACGGCTGGCTGAAGATGACCGCTATGCCGCTCGCTACGGACAACCGGCGATGAAACAGGCTGCAGGTTGGCTCGCTGCGCTGGCGGCTGAGCAGGGCGTGAACCCCGCCACCCTCGCCGTCGCATGGGTCGCCGCTCATGAGCACCGCCCGCAACCGATCCTGTCGGCCCGCAGCGCCGCGCAACTCGCGCCCTCCCTCGCCGCGATGGCCTATGAAATGACGCCAGAGCTTTACGCCGAAATCTCCTCCCTCATGCCTGCCCCGCCCCCGGCGACCGACCGGTTGGAGGAGGCATGAGCGCGCCAAACTCCGCAATCGTCATCGGCGGCGGCATCGCGGGCACCTCTGCCGCCGCGCGTCTGTCCGAACATATCGAGGTCACGCTGCTGGAGCAGGAAAACGCCCTCGCCTACCACGCCTCCGGACGCTCCGCCGCGCTGTTTGAGCCGAATTACGGCAACGATGCGGTCAAGGCACTGAACCGGGCGAGTGCGGAGTATCACCAGCCCTACCTCACCCCGCGCGGCTTCCTGCTGTTGGGCGGTGCGGCGGATGATGCGCAGTTCGACAAGGATCTCGCCGATCTTGGCGGCGGCGAAATCAACCCGGTTGAGGCGGCGGAAATGGTCCCGATCCTCAAGACCGATCACATCACCCGCGCCAGCTTCCACGACGCTGCGCAGGACATCGACACCGACCGCATGGTGCAGGATTTCGCCCGGCAGGTCCGCACGAACGGGGGCCGGGTGCTCAACGGCCAACGGGTCATACAGATCACCCCCGGCTGGCAGGTCACGACCGAGCGCGAAACCTTCGAAGCCGACCTGATCATCAACGCCGCCGGCCCTTGGGTCGATCACATCGCCGCACTGGCAGGCGTAAACCCCATCGGCATCCAACCGCTGCGGCGCTCCATGGCCCGCATCGCTGCGCCGGGTGGCCATGACGTGACCAAATGGCCGATGTTCTTCGGCACGGGCGAGGAATGGTACGCCAAGCCCGACGCTGGCGCGCTGATCGTCTCGCCCGCCGAGGAAGACCCCTGCGCCCCAATGGACGCCTACCCGGACGACATGACCCTCGCCGAAGGCTTCGCGCGCTATCAGGAGTTCGTCACACCGGACGTCACCCGCCCCCTCTCCACATGGGCAGGACTGCGCAGCTTCTCGCCCGACCGCACGCTGGTCCTTGGGGCCGAGCCGGACGCGCCCGGCTTCATCTGGTCCGCAGGGCAAGGCGGCTACGGGTTCCAAACCGCGCCCGCCGCATCGCAACTCGTCGCCGACATTGCCCTTGGCCGCACGCCATCACTGCCGCCCGAGGCCGTCGCCGCCTTCGATCCCGCAAGGTTCCGCTAGATGCGCTGCCTCCTCGCCCTTGCGTTGATCCTCCTAACCGCGTGCGCCGCGCCGCCGCCGAGCGCGCCGAGCGGGCCAATGGTGATTTCCGACCGCGACCCGGTGGCGTTCAACCGCCCGCGCCCGCAGAGCTTCGCCATCAAAGGCACAGACGTCTCCCGTTTTCAGAGCCAAGTGGACTGGCGCAGCGCGCGGCGGGTCGGCATCCGCTTCGCCTTCATCAAAGCGACCGAGGGCGGCGACCTCTTGGACCCGATGTTCCGCGATCACTGGCGCGGCGCGACCCGCGCCGGGATCAAGGCGGGGGCCTACCATTTCTACTACTTCTGCACCGCGCCCGAGGTGCAAGCCCGCTGGTTCATCCGCAACGTGCCCCGCCGCGCAGGCGCGCTGCCGCCCGTGCTGGACATGGAATGGAACCCGCTCTCGCCCTCTTGCAAACGCCGCCCCGACGCCGCAACCGTTCAGGATGAAATGCGCCGCTGGCTGGCTCTGGTCGAGGCCCATTACGGCCAGCGCCCCATCATCTACACCACCCCCGGCTTTTTTGAGGACGCGCAGCTCAGCCGCTTCAAAGGCTTTGAATTCTGGCTCCGCACGACCGCCAAGACCCCGCGCGAAGCCTATCCCGGCCAGCGCTGGCGGTTCTGGCAATACTCGGCCACAGGCAGGCTGCCGGGCACGCGCGGGGATATTGATTTGAACGTGTTCAATGGCTCGGTGGAGCAATGGGATCAATGGCTTAGCCAGAAAACGCGCTGAGACCTGCTGCGTTGACGTTTTCTTGAAATCCCCGCGACGGAAATTTCCGCCCCGCGCGTTACATCTTTACCACCACTCAGGAGAACCATCGATGTCGACACCGCGCCGCGCCTTTCTCACCCGCCTCACTGCTGCCATCAGCGCTGCGCTTTTGCCGCGCGCGGCGATGGCACGCACGCCTTCGGCGATGGAGGGGCCGTATTACCCGACCGGTTCCATGCGGCGTGCGGATGTGGACAATGATCTGGTGAAGATCGCCGGCGCGGTGCGGCAGGCAGGGGGCGAGGTGGTGTTCGTTTCGGGCCGGGTGCTGGACAAAAGCGGCGCGCCGGTGCCGGAGGCGCGCGTGGAGATCTGGCAATGCGACGCGCAAGGCAACTACCTGCACCCGCGCGACAGCCGCAGCCCGAACCATGACACGGGCTTTCAGGGCTTTGGCCATGATATCACTGACGCAGAGGGCCGCTGGCGCTTTCGCACAATCCGACCTGCCCCCTATCCGGGCCGCACGCCGCATATCCATGTCAAAGTGTTCATCGGCGGGGACGAGGTGCTGACCACGCAATTCTATGTCAAAGACGATCCCGGCAACGCCCGCGACCGCCTGTTCAACCGCATGTCCGGCCCGCAGCAGCAGCGTGTGGAGATGGTGTTCTCAGACGACGACACGCCCGAAGCGACGCTGGACATTACCCTGTCCTAAATCGCAAAACGGCACCCCCAAGCGCCGCCACTCCCTTGCTTCACTCGGCGAAATAAACTCCGGGGGAGTCGCCATAGGCGACGGGGGCAGCCCCCCCTTACCCGTCCTTGCGAATAACCTCATTCTTCGGATCATACGGGCTGTCCTCGACGATCTCGCAATCCCAAAGCTGCCCCAGCATCCGAACCTTCAGCTTCGCGCCCGGTACCGCAAGATCGGGCGAGACGTAGCCCATGCCAATGGATTTGCCGAAGGCCACCGAATAGCCGCCCGAGGTGAGCCGCCCGACCTTCGTGTCGCCATCATACAGCGCCTCGCGCCCCCACGGGTCGGCATCCTCCGGCCCGTCGATCAGCAGCGTCACGCATTTGGACCGCACGCCCGTCGCCTCAAGCGCCGCCTTACCGTGGAACTCTTTGGAAAGATCCACAAAACGCGGCAGGTCAGCCTCTAGCGGGGTCGCGTCGCGGCCCAACTCGGTGCCAAAAGCACGATAGGATTTTTCCTGCCGCAGCCAGTTTTGTGCCCGTGCGCCGACCAGTTTCATACCATGCTTTTCACCTGCCTCCATCAGCAGATCCCAAAGGTACGTCTGCATCTCGATCGGATGGTGCAATTCCCAACCCAGCTCGCCGGTATACGCCACCCGGATCGCGCGGACAGGGCACATGCCCAATTCAATGTCGCGCATCGAAAGCCACGGGAAGCGCTTGTTGCTCAGCACCGTGGCGGGGTCGGCATCCTTCACCACCTCATTCAACACATCGCGGGATTTCGGCCCGGCGATGGCGAAGACGCCCCATTGCGTGGTCACATCGTGGATGTCGACATAACCGCCACCGCTGCCCATGAAATCCTCCGCAGATTTCATCAGGAAATCCGCGTCATAAGCCGTCCATGCCCCGGCAGAGACAAGGTAATATTCATCCTCACCCAGCCGCACGATGGTGTATTCCGTGCGCGTGGTGCCAGCTTCGCTCAAGGCATAGGTCA
>CAZPXE010000231.1:0-5662 GCA_964590545.1 uncultured Rhodobacterales bacterium
TGATCCATATGTCGAGCCAAATGGGCCATGTCGGCGGCCCGAACCGCAGCCTTTATTGTGCATCCAAATGGGCGGTTGAAGGGATGTCGAAAAGCTTTGCTTTGGACCTTGCCAGCCATGGCATCCGGTCCAACACCATTGCGCCGACATTCATCGAAACACCCATGACCAAGCCGTTTTTTGAAGACGCCGCCTTCCGCGAAAGCGTCATGTCCAAAATCAAACTCGGGCGCTTGGGGCAAGTCGAAGATTTGATGGGCGCGGTGCTTTACCTTGCTTCACCATCTGCGGCGATGGTCACGGGCACCTCGCTGGTGGTCGATGGCGGCTGGACAGCTGAGTGACGGAGATTCCAAGTGACTAACCCAATCATCGGCTTCCAAGTTGATCCCGCCGATTTGCAATTCATCGGTGAAGGGCTTGAGCGTCCCGAATGCATTTTGGCAGAACGCGATGGCACGCTTTGGTCCGCGGACGGGCGCGGCGGCGTTATGCGGATTGCGCCCGATGGAACGCAGGAGCTGATCCTTCAAGGCGAGCCCAATGAGGCCGCGGATTTTCAAAGCCGTCTCGTGCAGGCCGAAGGCAGCTTGCCCAATGGTCTGGCCTTTGACGAAAACGGTGACATTCTGATTGCCAATTGGGGGACAGAGCGTTTGGAACGCATGTCCCGCGATGGGTCCAAGACCGAGGTCTTGATCGACCAGATTGATGGCAAGCGCATCGGCAAGGCCAACTTTGTCACCCGCGATAGCAAGGGGCGGCTGTGGCTTACTGTGACCACGCAGATGGTGCCATGGACCGACCACGTGAAGACGGGATCTCGCGATGGCTATATCGCTTTGATCGACGAGAAAGGGGCGCGGATCGTCGCCGATGATCTTTGCGGCACGAATGAGCTGCGTTTTGATGCGAACGAAGAATGGCTTTACGTGGCCGAGACCACCGCGCGACATATGACCCGCTTTCGCGTTGATGGTGATAAGCTGGTGGATCGTGAGATTTATGGCCCCTCAAAGCTGGACGGCTTTAACGATGGGATTGCCTTTGATGCCTATGGCAACCTGTGGACGACGCTGATCATGGCGGATCAGCTCGTGGCGATCACGCCTGAAGGCGATGTTCAGACCATCCTTGATCTGGGTGGCGATCCAGCCGCGCTTGTCGCCCTCGATGCGGCTTGGGAAGCGGGCAAGGTCACACCAGAATTGATGGGGGCCGCTGGCGGCGATCTTTGTCGTTGGATGGCGTCGCTGACCTTTGGTGGGGCTGACTTGCAGAGTGTCTATCTCGGGTCGCTCCAAGGCAATCGCATTCCGTATTTCCGCAGTCCCGTGGCGGGGCTGCCTCTTTTAGGGTGGTAAGCATGATTATCGAAGTCGCAGAAGTGAAACTGAAACCGGGCACGGCTGATGAATTTGACGCCGCTGTTGTCAAAGCGGTTGAGGTGTTCAAGCAAGCAAAGGGCTGCCTTGGCTTGCATTCACAACGCTGCATCGAAGACCCGCTGAAGTATCATGTCGTGATCCGCTGGGAGACTTTGGAGGACCACACCGTCGGCTTCCGCGAGGGCCCCTTGTTCCAAGAATGGCGCGGGCTGGTTGGCCCCTACTTCGCAGAACCTCCGGTCGCGTTGCACTATGAAGTCGCGATGGAACGTGTGGCGTTTTCGGATGCGCTGAAATGAAGATCGCCGTTATCGGTGCCGGTGGTTTTGTCGGCGCGCGCGTTGTTGCGCAGCTGGCTGATATGGCCGAGGTCACAGAAATCCGCGCGATGGATCGGGCCCCTGTTGCGCAAGGTGAAAAGATCACTGCGTTTCAAGGCGACTTTTCCGATCCGAGCGTTCGGGACCCAGCGGTTGATGGGGTGGATGCCGTTATTTGCCTCGCATCGATCCTTGGCGGCGCTGCTGAAGCCGACTATGCGCTCGCCCGCCGCGTGAATGTCGATGCAACGCTGGATTTGATCGACCATTTGAAAGCAACAGCGCCGGGAACGCGCTTTGTTTTTGCCTCCACTATCGCCGCCTATGGAAAGCCTTTACCGGACCCGGTGACCGATGCGACGCCGCTCGCGCCAAGCATGGTTTACGGCGCGCAGAAAGTGATGATCGAGGTGGCCTTGTCCAACTTCGCAACCCGCGGTTGGCTAGACGCAGTATCCTTGCGCCCCTCTGGCGTGATGGCCCGCGACGGGGCGGATGCGGCGCTGAAGTCGGCCTTTATGTCCCGCTTGTTTTACTGCGTGAAGCGGGGTCAAGACATTACCCTGCCGGTCGCAAAAGACAGTTGCACATGGCTCGCCTCGGTCGAGAACGTCGCCAAGAATTTCGTGCACGCGGCTTTGCTGCCAGAGCTTGGCAAAAACCGCGCGTTCACCTTGCCTGCTCTGGCCATAACCTACGGCGATCTGGTTGCGGCTCTCAAACGCCGCTTTCCCGACAGCCCGTCGAAAGTCACGTTTGAACCGGACGCGGCAACAGTGGCGCTGTTTGGAAGCTCCCCTCAACTCATCACTCAAACCGCAAATGCGCTTGGCTTTAGCCGCGATGCGGATGCGGACGCACTTGTTGCGTCGGCGCTTTAACGAAAGGAAACCCAATGCGATTTGCAACCTTGCCCAATGGCACACCAGATGGACGGCTTCACATTGTGAGCCGTGACAACACACGCAGCACACCCGCGCAGGCCGCCGAAACGCTGCAAGCCGCGCTTGAGCAATGGGACGCGCTGACGCCTGTTTTGCAGGCTGAATATGACGCGCTGAATGCAGGTGGCGGTGAGGCTTTTGATCAGTCTCAGGCGCTTGCCCCTTTGCCGCGTGCTTGGCAGTGGCTCGATGGATCGGCATTCGAAAGCCACGGCAACCTGCTGGACAAGGTCTTTGGTCTGGCCATTCCGAAAGACGGAAAGCCCTTGATGTATCAAGGCATGTCGCACCAGTTTATCGCCCCAACGGGCGATGTGCCTTTCCCGGATGTTGAAGACGGCATCGACTTTGAAGGTGAGTTTGGGATCATCACTAAGGCCGTTCCGATGAGCACCAAGGAAACCGCCCGCGATCATGTTGCGCTTGTTGTTCAGCTAAACGACTGGTCCCTGCGCAAGCTTGGCCCGACAGAGATGAAAAAGATGTTTGGCGTGTTGCAATGCAAGCCGGCCTGTTCCGTCGCGCCTGTCGCAGTCACTCCGGATGAGCTGGGCGATGCCTGGCGTGATGCACGTGTCGATTTGCCATTGAACGTGACTTATAACACCGATCACTTCGGCTCGCCCAATGGCTATCAAATGTCCTTTGGCTTTGACGATCTGATCGCCCATGCCGCTTATTCTCGCGAACTGCCTGCTGGCACGATCATCGGCACCGGCACAGTTTCGAATGAGACCTACCGCGAGGTCGGCTCTGCCTGTATCGCGGAGCGTCGCGCGATTGAGATGGTGGACGAAGGCGAGCCAAAGACGACGTTCATGGCCTTCGGTGATAGCGTGCGCATGGAATGCGTGGCCAACGATGGCAGCCCGCTGTTTGGCACAATTGACCAAAAGGTAGTCCAGGGCTGATAAATCTTAGTCCCTAGGGTCAGGCGTAGCGGCAATCGATCGAGTGATCGGATCGCATTGTTCGCGCGCCAGACTGCATCACCTATGGGTTCGATCCGTTCAGCGAAGCGGCCGTGGTCGGACAGAACCTCTTTCGTCACCTCGTAACCACCGCACACCAAGGCGCTGTATTTGGTCAGATAAGCAAAGGGCCCGTTGTCGCGAAGCGCGTCAAAGAAGGGGACAGGGTTGGTTAGAATGTCTTCAGCAAAGGGATCAACGCCCCAATCAGGAACGCCTTTCGGGGCTGCAACCTTCTTGTGTTCATGAACGAGATTATCGCCATTTGCCCACCCTATTTTGGTTGGGGAAGCTCTTGGTCAAGCATGAGAGCCTCCCCCTCAAGACGCAATTTCAAAGGCGTCAGCGCTTGCCCCAAGCAAGGACCAAGCACGCATTCGCCGTCGTTGACCCGGAACAATGCCCCGTGAGATGCACACATGATGTGTTGGCGATCTCCGCTGAGGAATTCATCTTTTTTCCAGCCCAAGGGTGCTTTGTCATAATGTGGGCAGTTGTTGACGTAGCCATAGACCCGATCGCCCTGGCGCACCAAAAGCACTTGATCCCGGCCACGCGCATTGGGCAGCACCCCTAGGGAGCCACCCAGCGGGATGTCATCTAATTGGCACAGGTGTGTCACTCTTTCCCAGGAGGTGGCCCACCACCCGGCGTCCATTTTTCGACGTTCTCAAAAAGGAACATCTGGGAGGATTCCGGGGAAATCGGTGCCTCACGGTAGGTCCAATCGCCGTCGTGCTTGTCCATATCCGCATCGTATTCGATATGCGTGCCAAGGGGAGAGTTGAAGTACCAGAACCAGTTGGAACCAAACTTGTGGCGACCCGGACCCCAGAAGCTTTCATAGCCCTTTTTGACCATGCGCGACCCAGCAAGCATCAGCTCAGTTGGGCCTTGCATGTGGAAGGCAACGTGCTCAAGACCCTGCATGTATTCCGGCGTTTGGATCATGAACAACACGTGGTGGTCATCGTTGCATTGCGGGCGCAAGAACGGTCCGGTGTTGGTAAAGTGGTCAGTGATCACAAAGCCAAGGCGCTCGATGTAGAACTTCGACATCTTTTCCATGTCCGGCACGAAGTAAACGACGTGGGACAGCTGGCGGGGCAGAGCTTGTGCATCTTCATTTGCACCGATCACATTCGCTGGGCGACCGGGAGCGGCTCCGGGAGAGTTGATCAACTCCGGCGGCAGGTCGAGCTTTTTGCGCACGGTGACTTGGAAAGCGATTTCAAAATCCATGTCGTCTTTGCACGTCAAACGACCTTTGGCGTCGCGCGTGACGTCGCGATCTTTGGACAGCTCCGCTTCGATCTCGGCAAGGGCGGCTTCATCTTCTACACCCCAAACGGTCTGGCGCAGCATGCTCGCGGTTGGAAGCGGTGGCGGAAGGCTAGGATCGTCTTTTGACAGTACGGTCATGGCGGTGCCATCTAGGGCTGCGAACTTACCGCCGCCTTCGTCGCGCAGGCCGTAGTCGTGCAAATACGTCTTACATGCATCGAGGTTATCGACACCGAAGATCAATTCGTCTGGTCCAACAATCCGCATTTTAGTGATCTCTCCATAACGTGTTGACCAAATGCTATTAAGTTCTGTAGCATTTATAAAATTGTAATTCTGGATGCATAGCATTGATTGCGTGAATGCAGCGGGGGTGAGATGCGGTTTAAGAAACTCGACCTGAACCTATTGGTGGCTTTGGATCATATGCTCGCCCTTCAATCGGTGAGCGCGGCGGCAGATAAGATGTTTATGAGCCAGTCTGCGATGTCCAACGCGCTGACACGGCTACGCACCTACTTTGATGATCCGTTGCTTGTTCAGGTTGGCAAGCGGATGGAAATTACGCCACGGGCAGAGGCAATGAAGCCAGCGATCCGCGATATCCTTGTGCGGATTGAAGCGACAATTGATACGCAACCGGAGTTTGATCCGACCGTTTCGACCCGGAACTTTAACATACTCGTTTCCGACTACACATTGCGGGTGCTTATTCCGCTTGTTGTCGCTGAAATGGACAGGCAAGGCGCGCGCGT
>CAZPXE010000232.1:0-5661 GCA_964590545.1 uncultured Rhodobacterales bacterium
GAGCGCGAAGCGCGGCAAGGTATTTGCGATTCAACGTTTTCTCGAAACGCTATAGCGGTGGATCGCGCATGATCGCGCCGGGTTTGACGTAGCTGCGCATCCTTAACATCAGCAAGAACCCGATAAAGGCAAGGCACAGGACAGCGAGAACGAGTGGGATTGGCGTGCCGTCGAACAGCGCGCCCACGTAAGACGCTACCAGAGCAGCTATCATTGTTGAAACGGCCCCGGTGACAGAGGCGGTGAACCCTGCGATGTGGCCCATCGGCTCCATTGCCAGCGCATTCAGGTTGCCGATGCACAGCCCGGTCAGCCAGATCAGCATGAATTGAAACGCGATGAACACTTCGAATGCGTGTGCGGGTTGGGTTTCCAACAACAGCAGAGTGAGCGCTGCGCTCAGAACCTGCCCGCCCATCCCCAAAGTCACCAAACGTTGCATTCCGAATGTCAGGACAAGACGGGCGTTGAGCAATGAGGTGCTTGCAGCAGAGACCAAAGCGATACCGCCGAACCAGTATGGGAAGCTATCGGCGCGATTAAAGGCTTCGTCAAATATCGGCTGCACTGTCACCAGCAGACAAAACATCAAACCAAGCGCGGTGGATTGCGTCAGGATCGACAGGCGCACGACCGGGTGCGAGAGAATTTCCCGCGCCGCGCTCATGAGGAACTGAAGGCGCAACGGACGGCGGTTTTCGGGTTTCAACGGTTCATCAAGACGAAACCAGATCCAAAGCGTTGAGATCGTGCAAAAAAGCAGGAACGCAAGCAAGATCGAACGCCATCCGAAGGCGTTCGCCAGAATATCTCCCATGGCGGGGGCCAACGTAGGTACAATCGCGAACAAGACCAGTGCAAGGGACATGATCTGTGCCATCGCGCGTCCCTTATACAGGTCGCGGACAATGGCCAAGGACACGACGCGCGGGCCTGCTGCACCGACACCTTGCACAAATCTTGCGGCAACGATGATTTCAAAGCTCGTGCTGAGCCAAGCGACTGTGCCAGCGATCAAAAAAAGCAAAGCACTTATGAACATTGTTGAACGCCGCCCAATGGCATCCGAAATCGGCCCCGCCACAAGAGTTCCAAGCGCGAGCCCTGCCATGAAAATCGTGATCAGCAGATAAACGCGGCCTGTGGCCGTTGGTCCCAACTCTTGTGCGATTTGCGGGAATGCCGGAAGCAAAGAATCGACGGAAAACGCGATCGTCGAAAACAGCATCGCAATCAGTGCGATAAACTCTGCCTTACTCATACCACCCGGGCCGCGTTCAGCCATTCCAACTCCTACTGCGGTGGATCCTGTAAGCCACCGCTTGGTTGGAATCGTAACCTCAAGTTGAATGAGGGGGAAGTCGAAAGTTGATGCGAAACGGCGTCAGGCTACTCTGCCGCGTTCATGGATGTGAGTTCGTCGATCACCTGCGTCCACAATTCGGGCGGTTGCGCGCCGGGAACCGCATGTTGCTGCGCGACGATGAAAGTCGGGACCGAGGTGATGCCCATTTTGCGCGAATGCGCATCGCGCGCCACGATGTCGTCTTTGTCGGCATCCGCGGCGAGCAGGCGAGCGACCACGGCGGCATCCATCCCGGCACTATCGGCCAGATCGGCAAGCACTTCGATATCACCGATGTCGCGTCCTTCGACGAAGTAGGCAGCGAAGAGGGCATCTACGATATCGGTTTGCTTCTGCTCAATCCCGGCCCAATGGATCAGGCGGTGGGCGTTCAGGGTGTTCGGCGTGCGTTGAATGCCCTCGAAATTGATCGACAGGCCTGCGGCTTGAGCATGCTCGACCACGGGCGCATAGGCACGCACGGCCCCCGCTTTGCCGCCAAACTTGCCTTCCAAGTATGCGCGCCGATCCATTCCGCCCTCCGGCATGTCAGGGTTCAGTTGGAACGGGTGCCATTCGATTGTGAAGGGCGTGTCCGCGCGCTCTGCCAACGCCTTATCCAGATGGGTTTTGCCGATATAGCACCAGGGGCAAATCGGATCGGACATGATGTCGAGCTTAATCATCGGGGCTCCAAAACTGCGGTAGTTGGGCGCGGGCGAGCTTGCCATTCGGGCCGGTTGGAAGCGCGTCCACCTGAATGAAGGCGCGGGGGGTCTTGTAGGCGGCAAGTGTTTGGGATGCAAATGCAGAAAGTGTGTGTGCATCGATCTGCGTGGGCGCGGTGAAGAAGGCCATGATCACACGCACATCGGGCTTCACTTCGATATCGGTGACGGCCAAAGAGGTGATGCCGGGCAGGGCGCTTAGCGCCGCTTCCACCTCTAGCGGAGAGACCCGAAAACCGCCCGCGTTCATCATATCGTCGCGGCGGCCGAGATAGGTGATGTTGCCCTGTGCATCCATCGCCCCTTGATCCCCGGTCACAAACCAATCGCCTTTGAACCGAGCGGCGGTTTCTGCGGGTGCGTTCAGATATTCCAGCATCATGCCGGGATCGCAGCGGTGCACAGCGATGGTGCCTTCGTGATCCTGCGACACAGGGCTTCCTGTCTCATCCACAATAGCAATCTTGCGGCCTAGCTGCGGCCGCCCCAGCGCATTTTGCGGCAGTTGCGCCCCCGGCGGGGTCGAGATGAAGGTCGAGCATTCTGACATGCCATAGGCTTCGCAAATCTCGGTCCCGCTCGCCGCTTGCCATGCGGCGCGGATGGCCGGGCTGAGTTTTTCGCCAGCCGAGAGGCCCCTGCGCAGGTAAGCTGTGTTAATCCTCATCCCATCTGTCAGGAACTTGCGGTAAACGCCCGGTGCGGCGGCAAAGATGGTCGCCTTGTGGTTGCGCAGCAAGTCGGGGATGCGTTCTGGCAGGGTTCCGGGGGCTGGAATAAGCGCGGTTGCACCAACAGACCAAGGGTCCATCAGCCCGGTGCCCATCGTGTAAGTCCAGTTGAACGCGCCTGCATGTAGCATGCGGTCATCGGCGCGCAGCCCATACCAACCCTCATGCATCATCCGCCGCGCCCAGATGGCGCGATGCGCATGCAGCACCGCGCGCGGCTGACCAGAGGTTCCAGAGGTATAGACGATGTAGGCAGGCCGGTTCGGCGCGCCCATCACATACTCCGCCGGTGGGAGGTCCATCATCTGAGACACAGCGCTGAGGCTCAGGCGCGCCGGATGATCCGGGCAGGGAACATCGGGCTCGTGCAGGATCAGCTTGGGAGAGAGGTCGCTGATGATCTTGGCCGTTTCCCGCTCGGTCAGTTGCGGCGAGGTCGGGACCGGGATCGCGCCAATCGCAATTGCGGCGAGGTATGCCAGCGGGTATTCAGGGCGGTTGCCAAGGCGCAGCAGCACGCGCTCACCGGGGCCGCACCCTGCCTGTTGCAACCCTGTGGCGATGCCGCGAATGGACGCTTCCAGCTGCGCGAACGTCCAATCCTCGGTGCCTGTTTCGCCCAGCACGGACAATGCGATTTTGCCCGGGCTTTGCTGCCCAGCGGCCAACACATATTGCGCCATATTGAACGGCGCAGGGCAGGGCGGCGGTGGGCCATGATCAAAAACCGATACCATGCCCTCGCCCGTATCGCAGGGGTCATCGGCTTGCAAGTTGCGGGTCGGGCTGGCAATACGTCCTGCATGCAAGACAATGACCCCAAGTCGCTTATCCGCATCGCACGCGAAGATGGCCAGTCCGAGCGGGCCGAACCGCTGGACCTTGGTGCGCGCGTGCGCGAGTTGCGCAAAGCCCGTGATTGGACGTTGGAGCAAGCCGCCAAGCAAGCCGGACTGGCCCGCTCGACGCTGTCCAAGATCGAAAATGGGCAAATGTCACCGACCTATGAGGCGCTGAAGAAGCTGGCGACGGGGCTGGAAATCTCGGTCCCGCAGCTCTTTACGCCGCCAGAGCAGGGGCAGGTTGGTGGGCGCATGGCTGTGACCAAAGATGGCAGTGGCAATGCTGTGACCACTGTGACCTATGAACATGAGCTTCTGGCCGAGACGCTTACCAAGAAGCAAATGATGCCGTATCGCGCCCGTGCGCGCGCGCGCTCAATGGATGAATTTGACGGCTGGGTCCGGCATGGGGGCGAAGAGTTTCTTTATGTCCTCACCGGAGTCATCCTGCTTTACACCGAGTATTACGAGCCAGTCGAAATGCGCCGAGGCGACAGTGCCTATTACGACGCGACGATGGGGCATAACGTGATCTCAACCTCTCAGGAGGATGCGACCATCCTTTGGGTAACTTCGCTGACGTGAACCAATCCGCGGCTGAGCGCGTTTAGCGCGATATCGTCGAGCGCCTCATGCGTTTCGGCATGCGTCAGATCATGTGTGTCCGCCAAAGCGGCCACGAACGCGTCCGTGCCGGGCACCGTTTCGCTAAGATCCAGCGCGCCCAAATTTGGGAAACTCTGCATCACGAAGGGCTCCAGTTCCGCCCATTTTTCCTGAAAATTCAGCCAATTCATATCGTCCTCCACGCTATGTGCGACCGCAGGACTGTGCCAGAGGCGTCTTAACCCTTGGTAAACAGGCGTGTGAGCAAGGGATGGGCGATGAGCACGGCAAGGAGTTGGGCTGCGATAAACGCCGGGATATGGCCGGGATAAATGCCCGCAAACGTATCACTAAACCCGCGCGCGATGGTCACGGCGGGGTTGGCAAAGCTGGTCGATGCGGTGAACCAATAGGCCCCGGTGATGTAAAACGCCACGAGCGTTGGCACCGCCTCTGCGCGGGCTTTCAAACCGCCAAAAATCACGAAAAGAAGGCCAAACGTCGCGATAATCTCAGAAGACCATTGTGCCGGGCCTGTGCGATGCAAAGTCGTTGAAATTTGGTAAATCTTCATGTCGAACATCAAATGCGCCGCCCAAACTCCTATAATCGCCGCAGGAATCTGGGCCGCGACGTATAAAGCCGCATCCGGTCCGGTGATGTCTTTTCGCAGCCAGAAGGCCAGTGTTACGGCCGGATTGAAATGCGCGCCAGAGATCGGGCCGAGCACGGTGATGATCGTGTAAAGCATACAGCCTGTGGCGATGGCGTTCGCAAGCAGGGCGATTGCGATGTTACCGCCCGCGAGGCTTTCCGCCATAATGCCGGAGCCAACAACCGAGATGAGAAGAAACGCAGTGCCCAGCGCTTCGGCAATAAGACGGCGGAACAAGACTAGTTCTCCCACCACCAAAGTTGCGGCATGTATTCGGGACCATCCCCATAAATCGGGACGGGCTCGGGGCGGCGCATCTGGCGTATATGGGCAATCCGATCCTTATCAAAACGCGCAAAGGGAATCACATAACGCCCTGCGGTCAGCACCCGGTCCATCGCACGCACGGCGTTGGTAAAATCCGTTCGGCTTTCACTGGACAGCATCGCGTCGATCATCGCATCGACTGCAGCGGATTGGATGCCTGCGAGGTTTCGCGATCCCTCCTGCTCTGCCGCCTCACTCCCCCAATAAAAGCGTTGCTCGTTACCCGGGGAGAGCGAAACCGCGCGACGGAACGAGACAAGATCAAAGTCGAAGCTGGCCGTGCGTTCGAAAAACTGCGCGTTATCAACCCGGTCGATGTTCAAGGCAATCCCAAGGCGCTGCAACGTTTCGGTGTATATCTCGGCAATCGCAAGATCATTGCGGTTGTTCTTGTCCAAAAGCAGCGTCAATTCCAAAGCCACGCCAT
>CAZPXE010000233.1:0-5631 GCA_964590545.1 uncultured Rhodobacterales bacterium
CGTGATACAGCGGCGAGGGGCGGCCGACGTAATGCTTCCACAGAAAATCCATCTCGTCCCAGAAGGATTTGTCGGTCTTGGCCTTTTCGTATTCTTCTTCAAGGCTCAGAATCAGCGGCATCAGGGTTTCGGACACGAACCGCCCGCCGAAATCACCGAACCGCCCGTTTTCATCGGGGCCGTTCATGAAGCTGTTGAAAAGATCGTCCATTGCGCACTCCATCTCAGTCTAAGGGGATGTAGCGCTCCGAGTGCCAAGGGTAAAGCAATCCTTACGAGGATTGCCAAAGGGCGGTTCTTCAAGAACCGCTAATTTTAGCACTCCTTGCAAGGAGTGCATTCGGGCAGCTTTTGAAAAGCTGCTTCATTCAAAGATGCGCAGGGGTTTTCGATTGCAGAAAATCACGAAATCCTCGCCATTCTCAATCGCGCGATAGCCGCGTTTTCTAGGGTCAGGACCCACTAAACCTACCCTCTCAACACCGAAAAATGCGCGAAATCAGCGGCTTGCTTTCCGCAGGCACGACTGGGCGTCATGGCAAGGGAAGCACGTTGCTGAGATCGTGCATTTCTCGGTGCCCTCCGGGTTCGTCGGATTTTGCGCCTGACGTCAGTTCAATGCCTTGAAATAGAACCACTATTCCTGCGGCCTTGAACCTAGTCAGCCACAAAATCTGATGAATTGAGAGGGTAGGTTTAGTGGGTCCTGACCCTAACTCATCCCGAAACAAAGCCCGTCCCACCAGCCGTTCCACATCCCGCACCTTTCGCCGCACGACCCCGCCGCGCATCGCTGCTTGCGAGCTGAACACATGATCCAGCCATTCCGCTGGCGTGAGATACTTCGGAAGCGTGTTTGCATAACCCATGGCGCAGAGATTGCGCCAATTTGATTAAATTTTGGTTTGCGCCGCTTTGACGAAAGCCGCCATCAGCCCGTCATCCTTCTCCCCCGGCGCGCGCTCTACGCCAGAGGCCGCATCCACCTGCCGCGCGCCTGTCGCTGCAATCGCTTCGGCCACATTGTCCGGCGTCAGCCCTCCGGCCAGCATCCACGGCACCTGCCAGTCGCGCCCTGCGATCAATCGCCAGTCAAACCGCAAACCGTTGCCGCCCGGCAGCACAGCATTCTTCGGCGGCTTCGCATCCACCAATATCTGATCCGCCACCGCCTCATAACCCGCCAGCGCGTCCAGATCTTCCGCATCGGCAATGCCGACCACCTTGATCACCGGCAGACCATAGCGCGCTTTGACGTCCGCGACCCGCTCCGGCGTCTCGGCCCCATGCAGTTGCAGGAAATCAAGCGGCACTTGGCCCGTGATCTCCTGAAGCAGCGCATCATCCGCGTTGACCACCAGCCCGACTTTCGCCACGCCAAGCGGCACCTCCAACGCCAGATCGCGCGCCAAAGCGGGAGCCGTGTAACGGGGCGATTTGGGGAAGAAATTCAGACCGACATAACGCGCGCCCGCGCGCGCCGCCCCGGCCACATGTGCCGGGGTTGTCAGGCCACAGATTTTCACGCAAATCGGTTCACTGCCGGGTGCGGAGACTAGAACAGGCATGGGATGTCAGCCTTAGCTGGCCTCGTCCAGCAGGGCGAGCACTTCGTCCTTGCCTTCGTTCCGCTCGCCTTTCAGGCGCTTCACTTCCCGCTCAAGGCGGCGCATCTCACGCGCGGTCTTGGCGGCGGCGGCGCGTTGGTCATGCTCGCGGATCCATTCCCAGACGAAGCCGACCAGCAGACCCGCCAGCACCCCGCCATAGATCACGATAAACAGCGGCAGCGACACTTGCGGGTTCATCGTAAAGAACCCCGCCACCTCATTCGGCAGCACCTGAACCGACACATAGTTCCGGTTCGCCAAAGCGATAGCAACTAACGCCAGAGCGAACACGGCGATGCACAAGTAACGAATATAACGCATGTATCAGGACTTCCCGTTTAGGCGATCCCGCAGCAGCTTGCCGGTCTTGAAGAACGGAACGTGCTTTTCTTCGACTTCTACGCTTTCCCCGGTGCGGGGGTTGCGACCCACACGCGACTCGCGCTTTTTCACAGAGAACGCGCCGAAGCCGCGTAGCTCAACCCGGTCGCCCGAGGACATGGCGTCCGTGATTTCGTCGAAGATGGTATTAACGATGCGCTCAACATCCCGCTGATACAGATGCGGATTTTCGTCGGCGATACGTTGGATAAGCTCTGAGCGGATCATGGTTAACCTCCCACGCCGCAGCATCGCGGCTTTATTTGTCGTTCGACTATATGAGCAAACACTCCGGTCGAAAAGCGCGGCTTTGACCCTTCGACGCGGTTTTGCGCGGCAGATTGGTGGGAAATTGGTGATTTTCGATGCAATTAGCGCAATTCACCAAACTTTGCCCGTCGCGCCAAGCGCCAGACGCGAATTTGATTCGGCCTGCCCGCGCGCATAATTTCTGCAATCGGTGCACATGTCTGGCTGGCCAATTTCTTCCGGCCTCTTCCGACCTCTTCCGGCCTCTTCTGACGCGATGACGTTTTGAACGACGCGTTTCCTGTGCTTCCGATTTCGTTCTGGCTCAGGTGTTTTTGCGCGAGACTCGCTTGTGAAGCTCAGCGGCGCTTTCGACCCGTTCGGAGTAGCGATCCACCATATACTCTTTGCGCGCCCGCACCATCCAGGTGAACTTCACCAACTCTTCCATGACATCCACGATACGTGCATACAACGCGCCTTCCGGCAGGCGATCGCCTTTGAATTCCAACCATGCTTTGGGGATCGAGGATTGGTTCGGGATTGTCACCATCCGCATCCAGCGACCCAGTATTCGCATCTGATTGACTGCGTTAAAGGATTGCGAGCCGCCAGAGACCTGCATCACTGCCAACGTTTTGCCTTGGGTCGGTCGGATGCCGCCTTGCAATGACAGCGGCAGCCAGTCGATCTGGGTTTTCATCAACCCGGTCATCGCGCCATGGCGTTCAGGGCTGGACCACACCATGCCTTCGGACCAGCTCGCCAACTCGCGCAGTTCAGCCACTTTGGGGTGGTCTGGGTCGGCATCATCGACCAGTGGCAGGCCGGACGGGTCGTACATCTTTGTCTCGCACCCCAAATGGCGCAACACCCGCGCGGCCTCTTCTGCCGCGTGCCTGGAATAGCTGGTTTCTCGCAAGGACCCATAAAGGAGCAATATGCGCGGCTTATGCCCCGGATCATCCGGGGCGCGCAGCATATCGATATCAATCCGCGGCAATGCCTCTTTTACAAGCGCAGGCAAATCGTCTTCGTCAGGCTGCATAGGCGGCCCTTTCGATGGTTAAGAATCGAGTGACTGCGGCGTTACCCGCTTTCCGCCTCAAGGTTCAGCTTCATGTCGATCAACACTTGTTGCAGGCGGATCGTTTCCTGAAGCAGGCGTTTGGCCTCGTTCACGCTGATCACACCATCATCGATGGATTGCTGATATTCACCCATCAGCATCGCAAAGCGCTGGCTAAGAGCGATCACATCGGCGTTCACCCCACCCTTGCGTTCCGTGTTGGGCCGCCTGTCATCATGGCTGAGTGAGATGCCCTTCATCTCTGCCAATGCGGCAGTGACATGGGGGTAGCTTGACGCTTTTTCCAGACGCGCCACCGCATCAATTGGCATATAGCGGTCTGCATGCTCGGGATGGTCCGAATAATATCGGCCCAAAGTCGCCTTTGACTTGCCCGTAATCTCGCACGCGGGCTCGACGCCCACATCCTTCACCAAAGCCTCAGTGTGCTTTTTCAGATAGCTGCCGATTGACGTCAGATCCATCGCGACCCGCCTTTAGTTTCCATAACCCATTTCAGGGGAACCACTCACGTCTTTTCCCATTAATCCTATTGCAAGGAAATGGCAATTCATACCCATCCCCAAGGGTGTTGGGGGGTGAGTAATGGTTTTCCGGCGTTCCCCAACGTCGGAGTCAGGGTAAGGCCTGCCTCGTTCCGCAAGGTTGGGGCGCGCGGGCCGACCTGTCGGCTAACACGCGGCAGGCTCCAGTAAAATGGTAACGAGTAAACTGCGCCGCGCTATCTACAGGCTCCCCAGGCCTGAGCGCGGCGCAAGTTGTTAAAGAGTGTTCGTTCCGGTTGTTCTGTTCGGGACACGCCAATTTTCGGCAGACCACTTATGGCCTTACCCTGACATCTTTGACCTGCGCCAGAGCGGTTGCACCTGTTGCGCGTTTGGGGTTTATCGCAACGTTATGGCCAAGCTGTATTTCCACTATTCCACCATGAATGCCGGCAAGTCGACCGTGCTGCTGCAAGCGGCACATAACTATCGCGAACAGGGTATGGCTCCCTATCTGGTGACCGCAGATTTTGATGACCGGGCCGGGCAAGCGCGGATCGCCTCGCGCATCGGAATTGGGCAGGATGCGGATACCTTTGATGGCGATACGGATATGTTTGCGCTGCTTGAGGCGCGACTGGTGCAGGGCGAGATTGCCTGCGTTTTCATCGACGAAGCCCAGTTTTTGAGCGAAGATCAGGTCTGGCAATTGGCGCGCGCGGTGGATGATCTGCGGGTGCCGGTGATGTGCTACGGGCTGCGGGTGGACTTTCAAGGCAAGCTGTTTCCCGGCTCGGCCACGCTCTTGGCGCTGGCGGATGAGATGCGGGAGGTGCGCACGATCTGTCATTGCGGCAAGAAAGCAACGATGGTGATCCGGCAGGATGCAGACGGGAACGCCATCCGCGACGGCGCGCAGGTGCAGATTGGCGGGAATGAGACATATGTGTCGCTGTGCCGCCGCCATTGGCGCGAGGCGATGGGGGACGGATAGAGCCGGGGGCATGGTTACTGCGCTAACCGTGGCCGGGATGCGCCGAATAAGCGCGCCGAGTTCGGATCACACCGCGTTCGGCAGCCCCTCTCCCGCAAAGAAGCTCCGCAAGTTCTCCACCGCCATCAGGCCCATATCGGTCCGCACTTCCAGCGCCGCTGTGCCAAGATGGGGCAGAAGCGTCACGTTTTCCATCGCGACCAGCGCGTCTGGCACTTTCGGCTCGAATTCGTACACGTCGAGGCCCGCGCCCGCGAGTTCACCCGCGTCCAACGCGGCAATCAGCGCGGATTCGTCGACCACATCGCCGCGCGCGATGTTGACGAAGATGGCGTGAGGTTGCATCGCCGCGAAGACATCCGCCCCGATCAAATGGTGCGTTTCTGCGCCGCCCGGCACGGCAACGACGACCACATCCACGGCACCAGCCAGATCCGCCAGCGTCTCAACCTGCTGCGCGGGCAGGTCCAGCGTTTTGGGCGAGCGGTTGCAAAACAACACCTCCATCCCGAACCCGTAATGGCAGCGCGCGGCGATGGCCTGTCCGATCCGGCCCATGCCGATGATGCCGACGCGCTTACCGCTCAGATGCAGGCCCAGAAGTTGCGTCGGGTGCCAGCCTTCCCAGTTGCCAGCGCGCAAAAGCCGCTCCCCTTCCCCGGCGCGGCGGGCGGTCATCAACATCAGCGTCATGGCGATATCAGCAGTGGCGTCCGTGACAGCGCCGGGGGTATTCGACACCTCAAGCCCAGCCGCCTTGGCTGCGGCCACGTCGATATGGTTGTAACCGACCCCGAAATTGCCGAGCACTTTGGCGCGGGG
>CAZPXE010000234.1:0-5605 GCA_964590545.1 uncultured Rhodobacterales bacterium
AGGACGATGGGCAGGATCAGGATAAGCAGCAAGATCACCGCCACCGCACTCGCCAGCGGCCAATCGCGGTTGGAGAAGAATTCTTCATACAGCACCTTGCCGATCATCAGCGTTTCTGAGCCGCCAAGCAACGCGGGAATGACAAATTCGCCCAGCGCCGGGATGAACACCAGAAAACACCCCGCGATGATCCCATTGCGCGACAGGGGCACCGTGATCAGCCAAAAGGCCGACGGGCGCGAGCAGCCAAGGTCCTCGGCCGCTTCGATCAGCGAGCCGTCGAGCCGGTCAAGCGCGGCATAGATCGGCAGGATCATGAAGGGCAGATAGGTGTAGATGATGCCGATATAGACCGCGATTTGCGTGTTCAGGATGATCAGCGGGTCCGAAATCACACCAATACCCAGCAGAAATTGGTTCAGGAAGCCTTCGGTGCTCAGGATACCCACCCACGCATAGACGCGGATCAGGAAGCTGGTCCAGAAGGGCAGGATCACCAGCATCATCAGCGTCGCCCGCCACTGCTCTGGCGCGCGGGACATGGCGTAGGCGATAGGGTAGCCGACGAGCAGCGTCAGAAAGGTCGACAGCGCCGCAATTTGCAGGGAGCTGAGATAGGCTTTCCAGTACAGGTCGTCTTCAGTGAGGAAGACGAAATTCTCAAAATCTAAGCCGGTGATCAGCGCGGCGAACCCGTCTTTCATCGTTGGCGTATAGGGCGGGATCGCCAGCGCCAGATCAGAGAGCGAGATTTTGAAGACGATCGCGAAGGGGATCAGGAACAGGCAGAACAGCCACAGATACGGAACCCCTATGAGAACCGCGCGCCTCATGTTGCCAGCATCACCCCGGCGGTTTGGGTCCAACTGACCCACACCTTGTCTTCCCACGTGATCGCACGGCGCGACAGGCGGCGGGTGTTGGCGGTTTGCGCCTTGATGATCTGCCCGCCCGGCAATTCGACATGATAGGTGCTGAGATTGCCAAGATACGCGATGTCGAGGACCTTCCCCTCCAGCACATTATCCGCCCCCTCGGGCGCTTCGCTATGGATGCTGACCTTTTCGGGCCGGATCGCGATATGGCAGGGCTGACCGTCAGTGAACGGATGCTTGGAGGCGGCTGTCAGGGGCGGCATGTTCTGGGCAAATTGGACATGGTACAGCCCTTCGCCCGCCGACTTTGCAGTGCCGTTCAGGATCGTCACATCGCCAATGAAATCGGCCACATAGACCGAATTTGGCTCTTCATATATCCCGTCCGGTGTGGCGACCTGCATGATCCGGCCTTCATCCATCACGGCGATCCGGCTGGCGACAGTCATCGCCTCTTCCTGATCGTGGGTTACGATGACGAAGGTGGTGCCGGTCTTCTCTTGAATGTCCATCAACTCAAACTGCGTGTCCTGCCGCAGCTTTTTGTCGAGCGCGCCGAGCGGTTCGTCCAGCAGCAGCAGCTTCGGCGCTTTGGCCAAAGCCCGCGCCAGCGCCACCCGCTGCCGTTGCCCACCGGAAATCTGATGCGGTTTGCGGCGCGCGAATTTCTCAAGGCGGGTGAGTTTCAGCATCTCGTCCACGCGGGTGCTGATCTGGGCCTTGTCTTGCCCTTCGCGCTTCAACCCGAAGGCAATATTCTCCCAGACCGACAAGTGCGGGAACAAGGCGTATGATTGGAACATCATGTTCACCGCGCGCTGGTTCGGCGGCACATGGGCGATGTCGTGCCCTGCGAGTTCGATGCGCCCCTCGGTCGGCTCCTCAAACCCTGCCAGCATCCGCATCATCGTGGTCTTGCCGCAGCCGGAGGGGCCAAGCAGCGCGAAGAACTCGCGCTCGTATATATCGAGCGTCAGGTTGTCGATGGCGGTGAAGTCGCCAAACCGCTTTGTCACGCCGTCAAAACGGATGATCGGTTTTTCGGCGGGGTCATCCCACGGGGCGAACACGGGCTGGGTCAAAGCGTTTGTGTCTTTCGAATGGAAAAGGGGCGGCCCGTTCAAGGCCGCCCCGATCTGGTTTAGGTGCCGGACTTGATCTTGGTCCAGAGCCGCGTCACCGTCCGCTGCGTTTTCGCAGGGTAAGGCGTTGTGGTATAGAGGTTTTCCAACGTCGCCTCATCGGGATAGATCGCGGTATCGCCAATCACATCCTCGACCAGAAACTCTATCGAGGCTTCGTTGCCATTGGCGTAGTAAACGTAGTTCGACGCCTGTGCCATGTTCTGCGCGTCCATAATGAAGTTCAGGAACTTATGCGCGCCTTCCGGGTTCGGAGCATCTGCGGGGATCGCCATTTGGTCGAACCACATCAGCGCGCCTTCCGCCGGGGCGTGATACTCAATCTCGACGCCATTGTCGGCCTCAGCCGCGCGGTCACGCGCTTGCAGGATGTCGCCCGACCAGCCGAACGCCACGCAGATATCGCCATTGGCCAGCGCGTTGATATATTCCGAGCTGTGGAATTTCTGCACATGCGGACGAATGCCCATCAGGACCGCTTCGGTCTTGGCGATCACGTCGGTGTCGTGGCTGTCCGGGTCCTCACCGATATACTTCAGCGCGGCGGGGATCATCTCAGCCGGAGCATCCAGGAAATGCACCCCGCAAGAGGCCAGCTTTTCCATATTCGCCGGATCAAACAGCAGCGCGAGCGAGTTCATCGGGGCGTCTTCGCCCAGAACCTCTTTCACCTTGCCGACATTCACGCCGATCCCGGTGGTGCCCCACATGTAGTTGATCGAATATTCATTGCCGGGGTCGTATTGCGCCGTGCGCGCTTCGACCACGTCCCACATGTTGCCCATGTTGGACAGTTGGCCTTTGTCCAGCTTCTGGAATGCGCCCGCGGTGATCTGGCGTTGCAGGAAGGTGCCAGAGGGGACCACAATGTCATATCCGGACGACCCGGCCAGCATCTTGGTTTCCAGCACTTCGTTGCTGTCAAACACGTCATAGATCAGCTTAAGGCCGGTCTCTTCCTCGAACTTGGTCAGCAATTCTTCATCGATATAGTCGGACCAGTTATAGACCCGAACCTCGTCGGCCAGTGCGGAACTGGCGGCGACAGCCAAGGCGGCAACGGTGCCAAGCAGTGTTGGTTTCACGAAAATACTCCCATTTGGTTGGCGCCGGGTTGGTCCCGGTCAGCGAATACAGAACCAAGTTTTCGCCCCCTTCGCAAGCCGTAGCAAGGGGATTCAACCGCCGTTAAACATGCGTGGTCAAAAACTGTTCTGAAACTGTTCTGGCGCAGCGCGCTTGCGCTCGCCGAAGAAGCGGCGTTATCTCGACCCGTCCGAACATGCGCGCCCCGGAGACTTGCGATGAACAAAATCACCAACCACATGCCGACCGCTGAATTGCAGGCAATCGATGCAGCCCATCACATGCACCCGTTTTCGTCCGGGGATGAATTGCGGGCCAAGGGCGCGCGGGTGATTACGCGGGCCAAGGGAGTGTTTCTGACCGATAGTGACGGGAACGAGATTCTTGACGGCATGGCGGGCCTATGGTGCGTCAATATCGGCTATGGGCGCAGCGAACTGGCCGACGCCGCGCATCGGCAGATGCTCGAACTGCCCTATTACAACACCTTCTTCCAGACCACGACGATCCCCGCGATTGCGCTGTCGCAAAAGCTGGCAGAACTCGCGCCCGGCGATCTGAACCATGTGTTCTTCGGCACCTCCGGTTCGGACGCGAATGACACGAATATCCGCCTCGTGCGCACCTATTGGGCCAAGAAAGGCCAGCCGGAGCGGACAATTATCGTCTCGCGCAAGAACGCCTATCACGGCTCGTCCGTCGGGTCAGGCAGCCTTGGCGGCATGGCCTATATGCATGATGTCAATTCGATGCCGATCCCTGATATCATCCATATCAACCAGCCGAACTGGTGGGCCGAGGGCGGCGATATGGATCCCGAAGATTTCGGCCGCGCCAAGGCGCAAGAGCTACAGGCCGTCATTGATGAGCATGGGGCAGACCGCATCGCCGCTTTCATTGGTGAACCGATCCAAGGCGCGGGCGGTGTCATTGTCCCGCCGGAAAGCTATTGGCCCGAAATCCAGCGCATCTGCCGCGAGAATGACATTCTGCTGATTGCCGATGAAGTGATCTGTGGCTTCGGGCGGACCGGCGCGTGGTTTGGAAGTGAGACAATGGGGATCACGCCCGACATCATGACCATCGCCAAGGGCCTCTCCTCAGGTTACCAGCCCATCGGCGGTGTGATCGTATCGGACAAGGTGGCGGCGGTGATCGACGCCGACGATTTCTTCCACGGCTACACCTATTCCGGCCACCCGGTCGCCTGTGCTGTCGCGCTGGAAAACCTGCGCCTCCTCGAAGAAGAACAGGTGCTGGACCACGTGCGCGATGTCGCCGCCCCAGCGCTGGCCGAGGCGTGGCACTCCCTCGCCGATCACCCGCTCGTGGGCAACACAGTGACGCGCGGGCTGCTTGGCTCACTTGCGCTGACGCCGGACAAGACCACACGCGCCAAGTTCGCCGCGCCCGAAGGCACCGTTGGTCTGATCTGCCGCGAGCGGTGCTTTGCCAACAATCTGGTGATGCGTCATGTGGGCGATCGGATGGTGATCTCGCCGCCGCTGGTGATCACGCCGGAGGAGATTAGCACGCTTATCTCCCGCGCGCGCAAGGCGCTGGATGAAACCTACGCCCATTTGCAAGAACATGGGATGTTCATAGCGGCAGGTGCCGAAGGTCCTGCGGAAAACCTGAAGAACTTCTAAGCCGGAGTTTCACCATCTTCGCGCGCCCGTTCCTGCGCGCGCGCGATATTCATCTCGGACCGCATCTTCGCCAGATGTTCGCGCAGCATTGGTACGCGGCGGGGACGGAAGCTGTCAGGCAACACCTCAAGCTGCTCCATCCGGTCCAGCCGGAAGGTGCGGAAATCCTGCCGCAGCAAACACCACGCCATCAGCACGCTGGACGCTTCAAGGAACACGATGGCCAGCGGCCATACGCTGCGCTGTGACGGCATGCCCACCGCGTCGCGATAGGCGAAGCGAACAACCTGCTCCTCCCACGCCGCGCGGCGCAGCGTTCCGGCGGAAATGGTCGGCTTTATTGGGCTGACAAAGCGTTGCGCGTCCAGAACCGCATGTTCCAACCGATGCGCCTGCCGGGCCGGGACGCGCGCGGTGATTTTGGCCAGCGCCGATTGCGCCGCCTTTGACAGGTCCGGATCACCGATCAACGCCACATCGCGCAGGCCCAGAACCAACGCCTCCAACTCCTCATCCTCAAACCCCAGCGGCGGGAGAGAGGCATCTTCGATCAGCGTGTAGCCAAACCCCGCCTCCCCATCGATCACCGCACCAAGGCCGCGCAGTGCGTCAACATCGCGATAGATCGTGCGCACAGACACATCGAGCTCGTGCCGCAACTGCTCTGCCGTCACGGGCGCAGGCAGGCGGCGCAGGGTGGTCATCAGTTGGAACAGGCGGGCGGTGCGGGACATGGGTTTAGCTTAGAGCTACTGACAGAAACTGTCACGACTCCTTGTTAAGGGTTCGAGCAACTCAACAAGGATTGCCACATGCTCACCCTCATCACCTTCCCCCCGCAATTCGGTCAAGC
>CAZPXE010000235.1:0-5599 GCA_964590545.1 uncultured Rhodobacterales bacterium
CGCCTTGGCGGGCATTGGGGCGATTGCGATCCATCGAACCCCAAAAACGCGCGCCGCCGCTGCTCGGCTCTGGTCGAACGGGTGGGGCCGAACGGCACCACCTCTGTCCTCATCGACACCTCCCCCGACCTGCGCATGCAGATGCTGGGCACTGATACCGGGCGGCTTGACGGTGTGGTTTACACCCATGCCCATGCGGATCACGTCCACGGCATTGATGATCTGCGCATGATCGTCTTCAACATGCGCGAGCGCCTTTCGGTCTGGGCGGATAGCCCGACGCAAAATGCCCTTCTCGACCGTTTCGCCTATGCGTTTGTGCAGCCCGAAGGCTCTCCCTACCCGCCGATCCTGAACATGAAGACCATCGATGGCGGATTTGAGGTAGATGGCCCCGGCGGCCCGATCCCTTTCCTGCCCTTCGAAGTCGGGCACGGGTCGATGGACGCGCTTGGTTTCCGCATTGGCGATCTGGCCTATTTGCCTGATGTGGCCGAGATCCCGGAGGCTGTCTGGCCGGTGCTGGAAAACCTCGACGTATGGATCGTCGACGCCCTGCGACGCGACCCGCACCCGACCCATTCGCATCTGGCCAATACGCTGGAATGGATCGGCCGCGCCGCGCCCAAACGCGGTGTGCTGACCAACATGCATATCGATCTGGACTACGAGACCATCGCCGCAGAGACCCCGGACCACATCACCCCCGCCTTCGACGGTATGGTGATCGAGTGGTCCCTGCCCGGCGACAGCTAAGAAAGGCCGGGGCGCGTGCAGACCCTCATCGATGTTATTCTGCCCGTCTTTCTGGTCATTGGCTTTGGCTATGTGTCGGTCTGGCGCGGGGTGTTCCCGGTCTCTGGCATCGACGGGATCATGCGGTTCGCGCAGAATTTCGCGATCCCCTGCCTGCTGTTCCAAGCCATCGCCGGGATCGACATTGTGGCCAGCTTCAACCCGGCGCTGCTGGCCAGTTTCTACGCTGGCGCTTTTATCTGCTTTGTCGTCGGCTTAATCGGCGCACTCTGGCTGTTCAAACGGCCTATTGAGGACGCCATCGCCATCGGCTTCTGTTGCCTCTTTTCCAACTCCGTCCTGCTGGGCTTGCCCATCACCGAACGCGCCTATGGCACGGATGCGCTGGCAACAAACTACGCCCTAATCGCCTTCCACGCGCCGTTTTGCTACCTGCTCGGCATCACCTGCATGGAGCTCGCCCGCGCGCGCGGCAGCGCTCTGGGCGGCGCGGTGATCAAGGTACTGAAGGCGATCACCACCAATGCGCTGTTCCTTGCGATCTGCGCCGGGTTCGTCTGGAACCTTGGTGGCTTGCCCCTGCCCGGCGCGGTCGATGACGCGCTCTCCCTTGTTGCGCGCGCCGCTTTGCCCGCCGCGCTGTTCGCTTTGGGAGGCGTGCTGATCCAATACAAACCGGAAGGCGATATGAAGGTGATCGCAATGGTCTGCGCAATCGCCCTGCTCTTGCACCCCGCGCTCACCTACACGCTCGGCACCGCGTTCGAGCTGCCGCCCAACGCATTTCAACCCGCAGTGCTGACTGCCGCCATGGCCCCCGGCTTCAACGCCTATATCTTCGCGAATATGTATGGCTGCGCGAAACGGGTGGCCGCGTCGTCGGTGCTCATCGCAACCGCCGCAACGACGCTCACGGCGTGGTTTTGGCTGGCAGTGCTGGGCTAAAGCCGGATCAACCGCCGGAACCCGTCAAACGTCGCGCCCAATCCGGACAGCAACAACGCTGGCACCAGCGCCATATGCGCAAAGTGGTCGTACAGGTTGCTGGACCCGATATCGGCCAGCCACAGCCCTTGCCCCAGCACCACAGCAACAAGCGCAACCACCTGCCGCCGCCACAGTGCCCAAAGCGCTACGGCACCGGCCAGCAAAGCAGGCCCAAACCCGCCGTAGAACCACGCATAGGCATCCAGCGGGCCAATTCCCGACGCGCCGAGCAGAACGGCGAGCATCAATGCGGCAATCACCAGCAGATCAAGGCGCGGCGCAGGCTCCGGCTCCCATACGCCATAGGTCCGCGCCGAAGATGCGAGGCAGAGCAGCGGCAGCATCACCCCGACCGGCGCAACCGTCGCCACCCAAACCCCAAAGCCAACCCCGCCGATATAGGCCGAAAGCAGCATCGAGCCGTACCCGCCCAGCAGCGCCCAACTGCGCGGTGCGCTGCGCGGCAGGCCAATCGCGATAAAGCGGTGCAGCACCCAACCCGCAACGATTGCGGCGGCGAGCGTTTCAACCAGATGCGTCATGGCTGCACCGCCCAGCTTTCGGTGAACACATGCGCCGCGATCCCGGCCTTACTGCCGCTCGAATAGGTCAGCACGATCCGCCCATCACCCAGCACCTGCATCGCCGGATAGCGCAGATCACCCGGCACCGACCCGGCCAGCACGGCACCGCGCGTCCATACGCGCCCACCATCAGCAGAGATCGCCAGCGTCAGCGTTTCGGCCCTTTTCGGGTCGTCATTGAAGGCCATCAACAACCGCCCATCGCTCAGCCGCACCGCGGCAACGGGTGCGGATGGGTTGGGCAGATCAAGCGCCACTGGCGCGCTCCAGCTTTGCCCGGCATCCTTGGTCCAACTTGCCAGCAGCGGGCCGCCACCGGGCGTAAAGTTACGCAACAGTGCCACCGCATCCATATCCGAGAGCGGCACGACCATCGGCTGAATGCCGCGCCAGTCGCCCCCACGCATATCATATTGCCCCCGCACGCGCCCTGCCGCATCCACATGGGCGGCAACGCCATAGGCGGTCTCCATCTCGAAATAGACCGGCACCAAATGCCCACCCCCGGCCATCGCCACCACGGGCGATTTCACCAGATGTGAGCGGCCCAGCAGCGGTGACAGGCTCAGCCGCCGCCCGGTCCCGATCACCCCGTCCTGCACCGGCAGATGCGCAATGCTCGATGCGGCCCAGCCGCCCAGCGACACCGCCGTTGCCAAAAGCCCGCCTTGTCCGTCGCCAATCGTGTTGCCCAGCGTCAGAATGGTCTGGCGCGGCGCGAGGTCCTTGGACACGGAGTGGCGCGTTGCCACTTCGGTCACGCCGCTCGGCCCCGGAAAACTTACGCCCAGAATGCGCACATCGTTATGGGACTCGCGGATGCCGTCAAACCAGATCAGCCCAAACGCGCCGCCCTCGCCCGGCAAGATCGCAGGCGCATGGGCCGTCCCTTCGGGCGAGCGATAGTCAAACACCGTCTCAAACTGCGGCGGCAGGCTGGGGTCCGGCAAAAGCGGCTCAGCAAAACGCGCCTCGACCACCGGGCGCTGCACGTAGCCCACGCCCGCCAGCACCAGCGCCACAGCGCAGAGGGCGAGGCGCAGAACGCTCACCGCAGCGCCTCGCGGTTGCGCGGCCAGATCACGACGGCGGCGAGCAATACGCCAATCCCGAACTCACCCAATTCAGCCGAACGCCCCGTCGGCACCAGCGACATCACCAAAAGCGCGCCGATGAAGGCTGCGCCTTGCACCCAAGTCGGCACGGGAACGCCTATCCGGTCCGCAAAATCCGACACGCGCGGCATCCGCGCCACCAGCGCCGGGAACACCGCGAAATAAAGCACGAAGGCCAGCGTCAGCGTCACTCCAAAGAGCAGCTTGTTGATCTTCACCTCGCCAACCATCAGGTTGTGCAAATTCGTCTCGGCCTGCGCGTTGTTCTCAAGGAAGAACTCGCCCGACGCCCAGCCAAATACGCGCTGGCCCCAGGAAATCTCCTCTCCCGCGCCGAAGAACAGGATCAGCGCACCGAAGAGCGACACCAGCACGAACGCCGTCGCCCGCCCGCCTGAAAAGGCGCGCCGCAGGCACATCAGACATCCAAGGAACAGGAACAGCGCTGTCAGCCACTCAAACGGGCCATCCTCCGCCGCAAGCGTGGTCTCATAGAAATCAGGGGTCAGAAAGGACGCGCCCAAACCAACCGCAAGGCCACAGGCGAGGAAAAGGTAAAGCGCACGTTCCATAGTCATATCCGTTCACGGTAGCCGCTGCCGCAGGCCGGGGCAATGCCGGGCCTATAGCTTTGACGAGATCACCCCAGTGTTGAATCCGCCCATGCGCAGCTCGCCAAAGAGCCGCTGATACTCGATCTTCGGACAACGGTTCTGGATCACGTCCATGCCCTGCGCTTCGGCCTTCGCCGCAGCGCCCTCATGCATCACGCCGATCTGCATCCACACGGTCTTGAGCGCCGGGATATGCGCCAGCGCCTGATCCACGATATCCGGCACAAATTCGGAGCGACGGAAGATATCAACCATGTCCACACCTTCCGGCAGGTCAGTCAGATCGCCATGCACCGTCTCGCCAAACAAGTCCTGCCCCGCCAAGCCGGGATTAACCGGGATCACCCGATATCCCTTCAGCTTCAGATACCGCGCCACATAATAGGACGGGCGCACCGGGTTCGATGACACACCGACAACGGCAATCGATTTGGTGCGGGTCAGGATCGTTTTCAGGTCTGCATCGGAATGGTCGCTCATGCCTAAGGGCTACGCCGCATTGCGGGCGCACACAACTGCGATCTGCCAGAAAAAACGCCCTCGGCGAAAAGGGGGATCAGCCGAGGGCGCAGTCACGGAACGAGGGACAGTGAAGAAGCATCCGGGTGTTCCAAACCCGGCGCCTGATCCGGATGTAATCATTCATCCGAAGCTCCCAAGACTGTGTCGCAGAAAAGTGAACGGGGGATTAACGGTGAGCGGTTTGCCGCGCAATTGGTAAAGGTACTGCGAATGCGTTTGTTCAGTCCAGAACGTCTTCGAGAAGGTCAAACGCCTCTTCGAAAACCTTGCTCAACAGACCTTTTCGCTTTTTGCGCTTCTTTTTCGGCTTATACGGCGCTTGGCGTGCTGCAAGCGCTGGTTTGCGCGGCCCGTCGAACAGTTCGCCATCCCCACTGCGATCCTTCGGCAGCATTTTCAGATCATGCAGCGGCGCACCGCAGCTAGAACAGGCCAACTCGTGCCGCGTTTTGCCCGTCAGCACCAGCGCCGCCCGCGTGCCGCAATAGCAGCAGGTCACGATCTTGTTCGGATAGCCCATCAGATGCTCCTTACGCCTTCAAAGACGCATATAGGGCAATCGCCGCAGCATTTGAGACGTTGAGCGAGCCAAATCCCCCTGCCGCGTCAATCCGCACCAGCGCATCGCAGGTTTCCTTGGTCTTCTGCCGCAGCCCCGGCCCCTCGGCCCCCAGCACCAGCGCGACGGGGCGGTCAGTTGCGCCCGCCACAGCAGCCTCAATCGTCTGCTCGGCCTCACCATCCAGCCCCAACACCGTATATCCAAAGCCCTGCAACGCCTGAATCGTCTCTGCCAGATTGCGCACCCGCAGATATGGCTGCCGCTCCAACGCGCCCGACGCGGTTTTTGCAAGGGCGCCCGTCTCGGGCGCAGCCCCATGGCGCGGCGCGATCACCGCCTGCGCGCCCAACACTTCGGCAGAGCGCAGAATCGCGCCCACATTATGCGGGTCCGTCACCTTGTCGAGCAGCAGCACGCGGGGGCGTTCGGCCCCGATCACCACATCCTCCAGCCGCCCCC
>CAZPXE010000236.1:0-5585 GCA_964590545.1 uncultured Rhodobacterales bacterium
GCGCCCATAGCCGGGGGCGCGGATCACATCGAACCCCGCCGCCTCCAACCCCCGCCGCACGAAGCCCGCCGCGGTATACGTCGCCGCCGTGCCGCCGGGGCGCGTGTGGCGGGCAACTTCGGCCATCAGGTCCGCGCCCCAAAGCTCCGGGTTTTTGGCGGGGGAGAAGCCGTCGAGGAACCAAGCATCCGCCTTGCCCTCCCATCGCGGCAGCGTCTCGCGCGCGTCGCCTTCGATCACCGTTAGGCGCACGTCGCCCGCACCCTCCAGCGCATCCAGCGGCAGGCCGGGATAATGGGCCAGCGCGCGGGCTTGGTCCTTGGGCGTCATGGGGAAGGCTTCGAAACTGGTGAAATGCAGGATACCGGGCGTTTGCGCGGCCCGGAACGCCTGTACTGCCGCGAGGAAGTTCAACCCGGTGCCAAAGCCAAGCTCTGCGATGTGAAACCCGCTGCGTAGCCGCGCGGGCAGGTCATTGCCCTCCAGAAACACATGCTGCGTCTCCTCCAGCCCGTTGCCGAGCGAGAAATACGGGTCGTCAAACCGGGTCGAAATGGGGACGCCAGTGTCGGTCCAGTCAAGCTCTGCGCGCGCGGTGGTCATGGCGCGACATGAACGGCAAGCGGGGGGATTGGCAAGGGGGTGTCGGTCACTCCGCATACCCCAGCGCGGAATCAAGGCCGCAGGCCGCCGCGACTACTCGGCGGCTGTGCCGCTGTCTGGCAACACATTGCTTGGCAATGTGTGAGAGGGGCCAGACCGCCCCCCAGTCTGGCTTTGGCGCGGCTCAACGCTCGTCCGGCGATCCTTCCGCCCCTGCAAACACCACCTCTGGCGCAAACCCCGCATCGGCCATCAATGCCGCCGAGGCCGCGTTGAAACTGGCATAACTCGTCCGCAGCCGATCCGCCGCGCGCACGTCCTCGCGTGCCTTGAACGCTGCAATCAGCGCGCGGCCCAGCCCTTGCCGCCGATGGGCGGAATCGACGCAGATATGGTGCAGCATCGCGCGCGTCTCGGCGCGTTTCAGCACCGACGGGCCTCGCCGTTCGATTTCATAGATCAGATAGCCGCTGGGGGCGTGGGTTGGACCAGTTACCAGTGCTGTCACGTGCTCCTGCACGAGCCAGCCTGAAAGGAACGCAGCCACGGCCTGCGGGTCAGGGTCGACGGTGTAACGAGAGGGCTGTTGCGCGCTGTGAACCGCTTGAACTTGCAGCGTCAGCGGCACCAGATGCGCGGCATCTGAGGCGGGCAATACATGAACATCCATTTCTTCACTCCCAACACTCCCAACAACGAAAAAGGGGCCGACCCTGCGGCCAGCCCCTTTACGGTAAGATATGAAGCGTGGCGCTACTCTTGCTGACCCATCAACATCAGCAGGAACTGGAACATATTCAGGAACGAGATATAGAGCCCCAGCGACGAGTTGATCGCCGCCTTGTCCAGCCAGTCCTGATCGCCATGCGCGGCGTAGGTGATGTACTCGTTCTTGGCGTTCTGCGTCTCCCACGCGGTCAGACCGGCGAAGATCAGCACGCCAATGGCGGAGATGGCCAGCATCATCGGGCCGGATTGCAGGAACATGTTCACGATCATCGCGATGATCAGACCCACAACACCCATCATCAGGAAGGTGCCCATGCCGGACAGGTCCTTCTTGGTGGTGTAGCCCCAGAGAGACAGGCTCGCGAAGGCAATCGCTGTCACGATGAAGGTTTGCACGATCGAGAACCCGGTGAAGACCAGAAAGATCGAGCTGAGCGACAGGCCCATAAACGCCGCGAAGGCAAAGAAGCCCAGCTGCGCGGTGGCCGCAGAGCCGCGACGCAGGATCGCGCCCCAGCCGAAGAACAGGAAGGCCAGCGGTGCGAACATGATCACATAGCGCAGGGGCGATGCGTAGATCGTGGCGCCGAAGCTGTTCAGCATCTTGCCATTGCCCAGCTGAGCCACGGCTTGGCTCGGATCGGTTGTCACCGTCAGGCCCGCAATCGCCCACGCGGCGGCAGCCGTGATCAGCATGCCGATCGACATTGTGGCATAGACTTTATTCATATGGGCGCGCAGACCCACATCGATTTCAGCGGCGCGGGCGCCGGAAATCGCGTTAATTCGGTTCAGTTGTTCAGCCATCAAGACCTCCACTTAGCATTATTGGCCGAATACGCCGGACCATACCGACGTCCTCAAACTCCGTTCAAATATCGGGGCAGGCGGGGCCAATTTCAAGTTTTTTTGGCCGGCTTCCCTAACCAAAGTGACGCAGATTTTCGCCGCCTCGGCGCTCTGTTGCCGCTGGGCTACACCGTTTCAGCCAATTCCCGAGCAAGGTTCCGCTGCCGTTCGAGCAGCTTTGGCATGTCGATAGTTAAGATTTCACTTTCACTCACGATCATACGGCCTTGAACCATAAGGTGTTTTACGCGTGTGGGGCCAGCGAGCACCAGCGCCGCCGGATCCCAGCTTCCGGCGCTGTCCACACCGCTCACATCCCAAATCGCGATATCCGCCTGAGCACCGATGGCCAGCCGCCCGCACTCTGGGCGGCCCAAAATATCAGCGCCGCCGCGCGTGGCGAGGCGCAGCGCTTCATGTGCACTCATCGCATCGGCCCCTTGGCTCACCCGTTGCAGCAGCATTGCCTGCCGCGCCTCGGACATCAGGTTCCCGCTGTCATTGGACGCGCTGCCATCGACGCCAAGGCCCACAGGCACGCCTGCATCCACCATCGCACGCACCGGCGCAATGCCAGAGCCAAGGCGGCAGTTCGAGCAGGGGCAATGGGCAACCCCGGTATGCGTTTTGGCAAACAGATCAATCTCTTGCCCGTCGAGCTTCACGCAATGGGCGTGCCAAACATCGTCGCCCGTCCAACCCAGATCCTCGGCATATTGGCCGGGGCGGCAGCCGAAATTCTCAAGGCTATAAGCCACATCCTCGTCATTCTCGGCCAGATGGGTGTGCAGCATCACGCCTTTGTCGCGGGCGAGCAGTGCCGCGTCACGCATCAACTCCCGACTGACGGAAAAGGGCGAACAGGGCGCGACACCGACCCGCACCATCGCGCCTTCGGATGCGTCATGGAAGGCGTCGATAACACGGATCGAATCCTCCAGAATCGCCGCCTCATCTTCGACCAGCGTATCAGGGGGCAGACCGCCCGCGCTCTCACCGATGCTCATCGACCCGCGTGTGGGGTGGAAGCGAAGACCAATCTCATGCGCGGCATGGATCGTATCGTCGAGCCGCGCGCCATTGGGATAAAGGTAAAGGTGATCGCTGCTCATCGTGCAGCCCGACAGCGCCAGTTCCGCCAGCCCAACTTGGGCGGAGGTGAACATATGCTCCGGCGTGAACCGCGACCAGATGGGATAAAGCGTTTTCAGCCAGCCAAACAGCAGCGCGTCCTGCGCCCCCGGCACGGCGCGGGTCAGCGTTTGGTAAAGGTGGTGGTGGGTGTTCACCAGCCCCGGCGTGACCACGCAACCTTTGGCGCTAAAACCCGGCGCATGTGGGGCAAGCCCTTGGCCGATCGCGATAATCTTGCCATCCTTGATCCAGATATCCGCCCCGCGCAGCACCCGGTCCGCGTCATCCATCGTGACGATGATATCGGCGTCGCGGATGACGGTCTCGGTCATGGCACGTCTTTCAGGATCGCCAGCGCGGCGGCGTGAATATCCGCATTCGCCGCCGCCAGCGCGCGCCCGCCGTGATGCGCCGCTCCGCCCCGCCAGTCGGTGACAATCCCGCCCGCGCCTTCGATCACGCCGATGGGGCCGCAAATGTCATAGGCGTTCAGCCCCGCTTCTATCACCAGATCAATCTGCCCGGCCGCGAGCAGCGCATAAGCGTAGCAATCGCAACCATAGCGCACCAGCTTGCACCGCTCGGCGACCGCTTGGAAAGCTTTGCCCTCTTGCGGCGTGCCGACCTCGGGGAAGGTGGTGAAAATCGTAGCCTCTGCCAGCGTTTTCGTCTGCCGTGTGCGCATATCTCGCCGCCCGAGCGGCCCATCACACCACGCCGCACCGCCAAAGCCGACGAATCGCTCACCGATATAGGGCTGGTCGATCAATCCAAACCGCACGCCATCCGCATCCGTCACCGCGATCAGCACGCCCCATGTCGGCGTGCCCGAAACGAAGCCCCGCGTGCCGTCAATCGGGTCCAGCACCCATGTCAGGCCAGATGTGCCAGCGACGGTGCCAAACTCTTCGCCCAATATCGCGTCATTGGGCCTCTCTTCGGCCAGAATCGCCCGCATCGCCTGTTCGGCCGCGCGGTCGGCGACAGTAACCGGGTCGAACGCGCCGCTGGTGTCTTTGTTCTGCGCCGCCAGCCCGGCCGCGCGGAAATGCGGCAGGATCGCCGCGCGCGCAGCATCCGCGCAGCGCAGGGCAGTTGCCTCAATTTGTGTCAGGTCGAATTGCATGGCCGGAGTGGTGACAGACCCAGCTTAGCCGCGCAATAAAAATCCGGCGCAAAGTGTCGCTCTTTGCATGGAGCCCGAGCCTACTCGACTTCGCTCAGCACACGCGCCAGTTCAAACAGGCGACGACGTTGGTTTTCCGGGATCGCGTAGTAGCTGCGCACAAGGTCCATAGCCTCGCGGTCCTCGCTCAGTTCCAAAGGCATAGAGCGCGATTTTCGTGCCGGGACTTCAACCGAATGGTCCAAACCATCGAAAAAGAATGTCACAGGCACGTCGAGCGCATCGGCAATCTCCCAGAGCCGCGATGCGCTGACGCGGTTCGATCCTGTTTCGTATTTCTGAATCTGTTGGAATTTAATACCGACATTTTCACCCAATTGTTGTTGGGTCTTTCCGATCAGCCATCTGCGCTGCCGGATGCGTTTCCCGACGTGGATATCAACTATATGGGGCATGACATTTCCTTTATCTTGCCCTGTGCGATCAATCGATGGCGAGTGTTAACAGGGCCGCGGCAAGCTGCGAAAAATTCGTTATATTCTAACTCACTTTACGTTACCTTTGTCAACCTAGCTTTACACTAGTCTGAAACTGCTGTGATCACGTTGCAGTATAGGCTGAAACGCAAAATACAACTATAGCGCTAGCCTCGCTATTTTGGGGGAACTCCGTGTTCCAAAGCTGCAAGGCTCTGTGTTGGATTCTCATTTTCCGAGAATATTGAGGATTGTCGCTGTTGCTTTGACCGAATCTTTCGTACCCGCAGCGTCGCGGTTAAATTTCCTGTGGAGCGGAGCGCCATGAGAGCTTTTCACATTGATGCAACGGGTGCAGCGCCAAAACTGATGGACGTTGCGCTGTCGGCACCGGGTCCGTCTGATCTGGTGGTCGACATAAAGGCATGCGGGCTGAACTTCGCTGATCTTTTGATGGTCAAAGGCACGTACCAAGACACGCCTGAGGCGCCATTCACCCTTGGTTTGGAACTGGCAGGGGTGGTGCGCGAGGTTGGCGTGGGCGTCACGCGGTTCGTGCCGGGTCAACGTGTCGCGGTGTTCGGCGGGCAGGGGGGCTTGGCAGAGCAGGGGGGGTTCCCCGAGGCGCGCGCCATGCCGCTGCCCGAGGGAATCACCTTCGAACAGGC
>CAZPXE010000237.1:0-5570 GCA_964590545.1 uncultured Rhodobacterales bacterium
GACTTCGGCTGTGCCCATCCGGTGGCCAGAGACGTTGATCACATCGTCCACACGGCCCGTGATCCAATAATCGCCATCTTCATCGCGGCGGCAGCCGTCGCCGGTGAAATAGTAGCCCTTGTAATCGCTGAAATAGGTCTTCTCGAACCGCGCATGGTCACCCCACACGGTCCGCATTTGACCGGGCCAGCTATCGGCAATGACCAAAACACCCTCGACGCCATTGCCCTCGACCACCTCGCCCGAGGCCGGGTCCAGCACCAGTGGTTCGATGCCAAAGAAAGGCTGCTGCGCTGAGCCGGGTTTCAGTTCGGTAGCGCCAGGCAGGGGGGTCATCAAATGCCCGCCCGTCTCAGTCTGCCACCACGTATCAACGATGGGGCAGTTTCCTTTGCCGACCACCGTGTTGTACCAGTTCCAAGCTTCGGGGTTGATCGGCTCACCCACTGTGCCCAGCACACGCAGCGAGGACAGATCATAGGCATTCACCGGCTCATCCCCGGCGGCCATCAGCGCGCGGATCGCTGTGGGCGCTGTGTAGAACTGGTTCACTTTGTGCTTTTCGCACACGTCCCAGAACCGGCCCGCATCGGGATAGGTCGGCACGCCTTCAAACATGATCGTCGTCGCGCCATTCGCCAGCGGACCATAGACGATGTAGCTGTGCCCCGTGACCCAACCCACATCTGCGGTGCACCAGAAGATATCCCCGTCTTGATAGTCAAAGACGATCTCATGGGTCATCGCCGCATAGGTCAGATAGCCGCCGGATGTATGCACCACGCCCTTCGGCTGCCCCGTCGAGCCAGAGGTATAGAGTACGAACAGCGGGTCTTCCGCCCCCATCGGCACCGGCGCATTCTCTGTCGAAGCAGTTTCGACCATCGCGTTGTAGTCAAAGTCGCGGTTGCTCCAAGTGGTTTGCCCCCCAGTGCGCTTCACCACCAGACACTTCACGTCTTCGCCGCATTGTTCCAACGCCTCATCGGTGTTGGCCTTCAACTTTGTGACCCGCCCGCCGCGCGGCGCTTCATCGGCGGTGATGACCAGCTTGGCCTCACACCCGTTGATCCGCGCGGCGAGCGCATCGGGAGAGAACCCGGCGAAGACAATCGAGTGGATCGCCCCGATCCGCGCGCAGGCCAGCATCGCATAAGCGGCCTCGGGGATCATGGGCAGATAGAGGATCACCCGCTCGCCCTTGCTAACGCCCAACTCTCCCAGAATATTTGCCATCTTGCAAACGGACGCATGCAACTCGCGATACGAAATATGCAGCGCCGCGTCTTTCGGATCATCCGGCTCCCAGATGATCGCGGTCTGATCGCCGCGCGTCTCAAGATGCCGGTCAATGCAGTTCGCGGCCACGTTCAGCACACCATCTTCGAACCACTTGATCGAGACAGAGCCGAGCGTGAAATCGACGTCCTTGACCTTGGTGAACGGGGTCATCCAGTCCAGCCGTTTGCCCTGCTCCGCCCAAAAGGCGACCGGGTCCGCGAGCGAGGCCGCGTACATATCGCGGTATTGCTGAGCGTTCACATGCGGCGCCGCCGTGGCGGTCGAAGTGGTGCTGTCCATGATGTCCTCCTGCCTCAAATCGCGGCAGGGAAGCCAGCTTTGCGCCGTCAATCGCCCCCTCCGCGTGTTGTGAAGAAACATAGTTGGGCGTCAGTAAATCGCAAAATAGTATGCTGTATTAAAACAGTTTTCTTGTAAATCCTGTCTACAAAATGCGCCCCACTGTAAAGAAATCTTGCGACATCTTGCCAAAAGCACAGTATTTCAGCCGCTTGGCTGTTAACATTTCCTGAGCGGCAGCCGAAACGGACACCCGTATGGCGGGATCACCTCAGTCTCAGGTGGGGTCGGTCGAATATGTCGCAGCCCTCCCGCAGTCCGAAACTATCTTGCGCGCTGCAAGTCATGGTTGCTCACAGCTTCCTGAGTCGGCCCGTCAACAGGTATCAATTCAATCGATACCCGCGCCCGCGGATGGTCGAAATCACCTCTTCTTCGCCATGCGCCTTCAACTTGGCGCGCAAGCGGCGGATATAAACGTCGACCACATTGGTCAGCGGGTCCTCATGCGCGCCCCAGACATTTTGCAGGATGCGCGCCCGGCTGACCACCTTGCCGCGTTCCACCATCAAAAACTCCAACAGCGCGTATTCCAGCGAAGTGAGGTCCAGCCTCTCGCCATGAAACGTGGCACTTAACCCTTCCGTGTCAAAGGCCAGCGCGCCCGCAACCATGACCGGGTTGGGGGACGGGTGATGATATTGTTGATTGCGCGCGAAGACTTCAAGCCGCGCAAGCAATTCGTCAAAGGCAAAAGGCTTGGTCAGGTAGTCATCCGCGCCCATCCGAAGGCCCTGCACCACATCCTGCGTCGTCTCCAGCGCGGTCAGCATCAGGATCTTGGTAAACACTTTCTCCATCCGCAATTGGCGGCAAATCTCGCGGCCATCCATGCCGGGCAACATCAGGTCAAGGATGATCGCGTCCCAAAGTTGATTGCGCGCCTTGGCATAGCCTTCCAGCCCGTTTTCCGATCGGGCGATATGATGACCTTCGGCTTTTAATCCCCTAATCAAGAACTCGGCAATGCGATCATCGTCTTCGATCAACAGAAGGTTCATTCAGCAGCCTCGCGAAGTGCGCTTGGAAACCACGCGCGGAAACAGGCACCGTTCAACGGCGTGTCGCATACCCAAATGCGCCCGCCATGGGCCTGCACAATCGAGCGCGCGATTGCCAGTCCCAATCCTGACCCCGGAACAGCGCTATCACCTTTTACATAACGCTCGAAAACGCTGTCTCGATCCACTGCGGGAATGCCGATACCAGAGTCCGAGATCATCAACTCCATACCATCGGGCACACGGCGCGTTACAACTTCGATCTCGATGCGCGCGTTGTTGTGCGCCAGTGCATTCGAGATCAGAATGCGGACCACCTGGCTGATGCGCGAACTGTTCCCATCCATCGGTTGGGCGGAGTCCGTCAGGTCTTGGCGCAGAGAACTGCCATGTTTGGACACCAACACGCCCATGTGATCCACGCCCAAGGCCACCGCTTCGTTTAGGTCAATCTGCTGGTCCCTGAAGTCAAGAACCCCGGCTTGCTCGCGTGCTATCAAGAACAGATCCGTCACATAATCCGTAAGTTGCCCGGACAAGGTTACGATACGCTCCAACGCGTTGGCGTGTTCGCTATTTGCGTCTTGCCCAAGGCGAAGCGCAACTTCCGCCTCGCCGCGTATCGCGGTCACCGGCGTTCGCAATTCATGTCCTATATCTGCGAAGAACTGCCGCCGCTGTCGGTCGCGCGTTTCAAGCGATTGGTTCGCGGCGCTCAGCGCCTCAGTTCGATCCCGAACACGTTCCTCAAGCTCTTGCTGAATCTCGGCCAGCGCAGCTTGCTTGGACTGGATACTGCGCGCCATCTCACTGAAACGGTCCGCCACATCGGTCAATTCGTCATGACCGGGAATGCGGATCACATGCGCCAGATTGTTCTGCGCGTATTCCTCTGCGCCCGCTTGCAGTGTTTTCAGGCCCGAGTTGAACCGCCGGAGCAAAACGCCCAACACCAAAGCAGAAGACAATAGCGCTATCACGACCGACGCAAGCGCGATCGCCTTGGAAATTCGGTTGAATCGCGCGATTTCAGCCTGCGCTGCCTGTAGCTGATCTCTTTCCTGCACTTCACCAGCTTCAATGAGCGCCGCGATCCCGAGGTCAACGCGCGTCTCTAGCGTTTCAATCGCCGCCGAACGTCCCGCTTGCGATGCCCCTGTGCGGGTCAGTTGCGCGGCGATTTCGATTTCATTGAATGCTTGCATGAGCGCCGCGCGCAGGTCGACAACATTCTGTTTTCCAACGTAAGTTTGCGCGGTTGCAAGTGCGGCCTCTTCGGCTTCGGACGCGCGCTCCAGGCTATCGAGAATGGCGAAAATCTCGGTCCGGGCGCTGGCCATATCAAAAGCGAAGCTGCCGTCTCCTGACACAATATCACGCCGCGCCTGTTTAAACGTGCGGAACACGGACCCTTTGATCTGCAGATATCCCGATAAACTCTCAAAGGCCAAAGAGATGCGCAATTGGTTGTCTTCGTTGCGTTGCGCGGATTGGATCAAAAGCCCAGCACAGGCAATGGCTGCGCAGGCCAGCAAAATAACCGAAGCAACGAATTTTGTGCGAAACTGCATAGACACGGGGTGCAGGGTCTGCGCAATTTTTGCAACCCCTATCCAGCCGATCACGCCCGTCGAACCGCCTCGGGGCTTTCAAAGCAAGCCTAAATCGCCCCGCCCGCTAATCGCATGGCGGGGCGATCTCACTCTTTATCCACTATACTCGTTACCCGATTGGTGCCTGTCGCTCCGGAGTTGGAAAGAGAGCGCAAGCACCAATTCGACATACATTCGTTTCTAAAACACGTGCGAAACAGGTGTTGTCGGCGCGTGGACGCATTCGTGTGTCGCACGCTGCCGTTTCAATAAGCTGCATAGGCCGGTGTGATCCGGCATCGCCAATGACCCGTTGGCTAGACGCCCCCTTGGCATCGCCGAGACAATCAGATGGACCTTGCATCCAAGCGCCTTGACCCTTTGCGGCAACCTGCATCGGGCAATCGTTCCAGAGTAAAGAATGTGTCACGAAGTGCGCAACCTAGGCTAGAGGACCTGTTTCAACGTATCAAATAGAGCTACTGGACCGCTCTGCGGCGCTGTTAACGGTTTGATCATAAGCTATTCATCTTGAATTCATTTAAAGCGTTTCGGGACATGGTTGAGACACGCGTTTCGCAAATGTCCCTAAGAGCGCGAAGCGCGGCAAGGTATTTGCGATTCAACGTTTTCTCGAAACGCTATAGTACAGGGTTGTTGGTAAATAGCGGGTCTGACGTGTAAGCCAGCCTTTGACATTCCCGGCAAATGAGCAAATTATTGTTAGGAATTTTTGCGAAAACTCCGCTTTTCGTCGACTGGGGCCAAATAGCCATGACCATCCGTTTGCTCCGAACTCTGGTCGCCATCGCTGACCATCGCACCTTCTCAGCTGCTGCCGAGGTGGTCCACGTCACCCACGCCGCTGTAAGCCAGCAGATGCAGACGCTTGAGGCCGATTTGGGCGTGGCTCTGTTCGACCGGAGCACCCGCACGCCCGAACTGACCCCGCTCGCCCATGAAATCGTCGCAAAGGCCCGCGTTTTGATCGCCGAATACGATGGGCTGGTGCCGTCCGTTCTGGCTGATGGGGGCCTGTCGGGCACGCTGCGCCTTGGCGCGATTGGCACCACGCTCACCGGGCTTGCCCCCCGCGCGCTGTCGGTGCTGAAGGCGCGCTTTCCTGCCCTCGGCCTGCATATCCGTCCCGGCCTGACCGGCGCACTTCTGGCAGATTTGGAACGCGGCAATCTCGACGCCGCCCTGATCACCCAGCCACATCTAATCCCCAGTGGCATTGTCTTCCGCCCGCTCTGCGAAGAGGTGCTCGACCTGATCACCGCCCGCGAGGAGGGCGATGACGCCCCACTCACCCTGCTGCAAACCCGCCCCTATA
>CAZPXE010000238.1:0-5559 GCA_964590545.1 uncultured Rhodobacterales bacterium
AGAGCGAGGATCACGTCCTTTGATACTTTCGAGGCTGCGCCCTGGACTGACAGATACGCGCAAGAGCACACCGGAATTCCGGCGTTTGATGAAGGTGCTTTCCGGCATTTTACCCGTGATTTGAAGAACCTGGAGGTCGTCAGCGGACCGAGCCCACAGGCAGCAAAGGGCTGGTCAGACCCGATTGACATGGTGTTTGAGGACGCGGTTCATGGCGATCCTGTTCTTGGGGAAAACCTTGCGTTCTGGACCGGGCATTTGAAACCCGGTGGAATAGCATGCGGACATGACTACACACGGCGCTTCCCGGATGTGAAACGCAATGTGGATGCGCTGGCCGCACGATGGGGGGCGCAGGTGGCCGTGGTCGGCTCGCTTTGGGCGGTCCGCAAGCCGGGGGGCGTGGAGGGGGCGCCGACCCCGGTTCTGAGCACCCAGCCGCCCTTGGTGGTGGAGGCAAAAAACGTAGGCTGCGCGGCGCAGCGTATGCCAGCGGGCTATTGGTGCGGGGCGCATTTGGAGACTGACCGGCTGGGCTGGATTCGGGTGGGGTTTACTGGCGCGGAACAGAGCATTGGGATCGAGTATCGGCTCGGTCATCCCGTGCACGGCGACAGCCCTTGGATACAGAGCGGCGAGAAGGCGTTTCTGATGCGCGACGGGCGCGCGCGGCCATTTACGCGCCTCGCAATACGGCTGACCGGCGCTGAGGCGGCAAAACCTATGATCGGCTATCGTGTGTCGGCCCGGCAAATTGGGCGCGGCGGGCATAAAGTGAGCGGCACCTCTGCATGGGCGTTTGACGGTGCATGGACGGAGATAAATCCGAGCAGCCCGGCCATTAATGCGCTGACGGTTGCCTTGTTCGACGCGCCACCACCCGATGCGCAGGCAGCGTTTGCCCCGAAATTGGCGAGTATGCCGCTGACACGCCCCGTGCTACGTCGGCTTATCAAAACGGGCGGATATCTAACATCGAAATGACCGAAACCAGACCGGCCCCAATGCCGGACCCCATAGCGCATTTGGTCGCGATAAATTGCCATCCGTTCCATGCGGCGAACGCGATCCATGCCGCTATCGAAAGCGTGGATGCGGCTGCCCGCGCGTTTCGTGCGACCTATCCTGCGGACCGGCTGGAGGTTCGGCTGTATTGGCATAACCCGGAGCAAATTCCAGCGGCGCTGAGCGCGGCGGCTAAGGCTTTGGATGTGCAGGTGAATAGCCGCCCCCATCACAGCAACGGCACCAACTTGAACGCGCAGATTGCGGAGGCTGCGCGGGACGGGTTTGACCTGTTTTTTCGCGTCGATGGCGATGACACGGTTGCGCGCGAGCGGCTGGTTCTGCAATCGGAGCGGCTGCGCCGTGGGCACTGCGATTTATGTGGCGGCGGACTGCAATATCAACCCGCAGGCGCCGCACCGTTTGACGTGATCCCCAACCACGCCCCGTCCCCACGGGATTTTTTGGAAAACCGTTTTGTTCTGCATCCCACGATGGCCTTTCGAATTGACCGGTTTCGGGAAGCTGGCTTGACATATTGGGTCCGGCGTCTTGAGGATAAGGCGTTGATTTTGGACGCTATTCGCGCGGGGCTGCGGATCAGAAACGTTCCAAAAGTGCTGGGTACATACCGGCTGGATCGCTCCACACGGAACAGCTTTGCGCCCAAAGCCTTGGGATTTCGCCTGAATATCGCGCTGTCGCGGCACAGGCGATCCGCGTTTTTGGGGCTTTATGCGATCGGTCTTTTTGCTGCGCATCTGGTGTTGGGCGGACATAGGCTGCGCAAATTGCGCGGTTTTTCAGGGGGCCGCGTGCCTCGCGTCGCATCGCACAGAAGCGCGCGGACGCAATCGCGAACAAAATAGGGACGCATAAACTTTTTCTTAAAACGGGCGTGGTTGATTTGGGGCCACCAAAGAAGTCGAAACAGAATGTTTTGAGGCCCGATCATGAAAATAGCAGTACTCGGCGGAGACGGGTTTTGCGGCTGGCCAAGTGCGCTGCATCTGGCCGCGCAGGGCCATAGCATTACGATCATAGACAACCTGTCGCGCCGCGCGATTGCCGAGCAGCTTTCGGCCCCGTCGCTGACCCCGATCAAGACGATTGAAGAACGGATCGACGCGTCCAGCACTGTTGGCGATGTGTCATTTGAGCTATGCGATATTGCCACCGATCCGGGACGCTTCCGAGAGATTTTGGCCGCACTGAAGCCTGATGCGGTGGTGCATTTCGCCGAACAACGCTCGGCCCCCTATTCGATGCTGGGCGACACGCAGCGGCGCTATACGGTGGCGAATAATGTGGGCGGGACGAACAACTTGTTATCGTCTCTGGTGGAACTGGGGCAGCGCCCGCATATCGTGCATCTGGGCACGATGGGGGTGTATGGCTACAACACGGATTTCGGTGAGATTCCAGAGGGCTATCTGGATGTGAGCGTCAAATCGACCGGGGCGGATGTGTCGATCCCCTACCCCGGCAATCCGGGCTCGATATACCATATGACCAAGGTGCTGGATCACCAGATGATGCAGTTCTACGCCAAGAACTGGGGCTTTCAGATTACCGATCTGCATCAAGGGATTGTGTGGGGAACAGAAACCGAGATTACCCGCTCGAACCCAGCGCTGATGAACCGGTTCGATTATGATGGTGAATATGGCACGGTGCTGAACCGGATGATTTGTCAGGCGCAGATTGGCTTTCCGCTGACAGTTTACGGCACCGGCGGGCAAGCGCGTGCGTTTATTCATATTTCCGACACGGCGCGCTGCATTGGGCTGGCGGTGGCGAACCCGCCGGAAGCCGGGCAGCGCCCGCAAGTGTTCAATCAGGTGGCCGAAGTGCATACGGTGCGCGATTTGGCGCGGATGGTGTCGGAAAAGACCGGGACCGAAGTGCGCAATATCAACAATCCGCGCAAAGAGGCGGCTGAGAACACGCTGTCTGTGTCGAATGCAGGGCTCCGCTCGCTTGGGTTTGAGCCGATTTTGCTGGATGGAGGTTTGGTGAGCGAGGTGGCCGAGACGGTCGGGCGCTACGCCAAAGACCTTGATGAAAATGTGATCCTGTCCAGAGCGCGGTGGTAGCCCATGAAGATCGTTGTCACCGGAGGGCTTGGCTTTATCGGTCGTAATTTTGCCCGGTACATGCAAGATGTTGCGCCCAGTCATGAATTGCATTGCGTGGATTGGTACGCGCAGCCTGACCCTTTTGCGTCGCGGCTTTATGCCTCGATCTGCCGCCACGACTTCGCCTCGCAAGCCGCGCGGCCTGTGTTTGAGGACGCCGATGTGGTGGTCCATCTGGCGGCGATGACCACGGTGCAAGAGAGCATTCGCGAACCAGCGCGCTGCTTTACGAATAATGTCACCAAGACGCAGGTACTGTTAGATCACATTCGGCATGTGGCGCCCGGAGCCCATGTGGTGTTTGCCTCAACCGGCGGGGCGATTATTGGCGAGCATAACGGGCCGATCCATGAGGGGGTCGCGCCGCGCCCCGTCTCGCCCTATGGCGCGAGCAAATTGGCGGCCGAGGGAATGCTGTCAGCCTATACGGGGGCGTTTGGGATGCCGACTACAGCGCTGCGGTTTTCCAATGTCTATGGGCCCCATTCGGAGCGGAAGGGTTCGGTTGTGGCGACGTTCTGCAGGGCCTTTCTGGAGAGCGGGCGGTTGCAGATAAACGGCGACGGGCAGCAGACGCGGGACTACGTATATGTGGGCGATATTGCGCAGGCGATCTGGGCGGCGATCCGGACCCGCGCCACCGGGCCGTTTCAGCTGGGAACCGGCGTGGCCACATCGATTTTGGAGCTTGTTGACGTGCTGAAAGCCAGTGATCCGGGGCGGCGGGCAAAGACCGAGTTTGCGCCGGAATTGTCCGGCGAGGTAAGGCACAACGTCTGCGATATTGCCCATGCACAGGAGGCGCTGGGCTACCATCCGCAGTATGATTTGGCGGCCGGTGTCGCGAAGACACTGGACTGGTTCCACAGCACAAGAGCGCAGGGCTTGAAAGCGCGGGCGAGATAAGATGATTCAGGATACACCGCGCACAATGACATTGAGCGGGCTGCAATTTCTGCAGGCGTTGGCTGCGCAGCGCAGTTCAGGCTGTTTTCTGGAAATCGGGCCGCTTTTCGGCTCTTCCACCGGGGCGATTGATGCAGGGCGGGCGGATAAGTCAGTGCCGATCCACACGATTGACACGTTCGACCCGGCACCTTGGATCGTATCGCGGCTGGGGCAAAACCTGTCGCGGGATGCGTTCGAGAAATATACGTCGCACATCGAAAATCTCAATATTCACCAAGGGTTTGCACCGGATGTTGTGAAGGATGTCTGGGCGGATCAGATCGGATTTTACTTTGACGATGCCACCCACGGGGATCCGGGCTGGACAGATAATTTCACCTTTTTCGAGCCGTTTTTCACGGAGGATGCGATCATTTGCGGCGACGACTTTGCCGGAGGCTGGCCGCATATTGTGCGCAATGTTTACCATCTGAGCAACGTCATGGGCGCAAAGCTGTTTGTTGTGGGCCGCGTTTGGGCCTTCACACAAGCGGATGATTGGCGCATTTCAGACGCAATCGACAGCGCCTTTCCCCGCCTGAAAGGCGTCGCGCTCGAAGTGCAGCATGGAGATCAGACCCGCTCAAACCTTGCTGCAAGCTGGTCCTGGGGTCTGCATCGCAGCGATCCTTTGAGCGCTGTTCGGGTGATCGCCCAACGGCCTTTCACCTGTGGGCTGACGATTGAGCATTGGGATGCGCGCCCCGCCCGCCGCGTTGATTTGCTGACGGAACCTGCGCATTTGCAGGGGGCCAAATCGGTCCGAATCCATCTTCGGCGTGGATATTCGATGCAGTTCTGTGTCAGCAACGCGCGCGGAAAAACCATCAACACCAAAGACTTGCGCGACGGAGCGGAGATCTTGCTTGAACAAGACGAAACGATCACCGCTTTGCGCCTGTCTCATAGGTGACGGCGTGCGGGTGATGTATCTGACCAGCTTTGTTTTGGGCGATTCCGGGGCGAATGCAGCGGATATCTTTCCGCGCCTTGCGGTGCAAACTGACGCAATCGACAAAGTCATCGTAGCAGATTTTCCGAAGAACAAATTTCACATCGAGGCCCGCCAAGGGGCAGAATATCTGCGTCTTGAATGGCGTCGAAGTTGGTTCCGGCACGCAGCGCGGATTGCGCGCAAGTGCAAGCAGGATAACATTGATATTGCACATATTTTTTATCGCCAGCAGAATGCGGTTCTGGCGATTTTCATCAGGTTTTGGTTGATGATTTTGCGCTGTGAAACCGTTCTGGTCATGGATCATCGCTCCGTCAATTTGGCGCAAGGGTGGCGCAGCGTTCGAAAGAAGCTGTTGAACCTGGTGATGCAAGGTGCCGTCCATCATTTGGGAGGCAACCCCTGGGCGGTTGAGACCAATCATCTGCGGGTGTTTCGACCCAAGCACTTGATTGACCTAGGCTATGACCGGCTGCCAGAGGGGCCTGCGGCGCTGGCGCAACGCGATCAAGA